>JARRNE010000011.1:0-12350 GCA_037385305.1 Chromatiaceae bacterium
CGGCCGTCGGTGCGCGGCCGCTCCGCGAGCTCCCGGCGGGCACTCGCGAGCCAGGCGAGGGTCTCGCGCAGGTCCGACCGGATGTCCTCTTGCGGCGAATCGGCGAGGGCGGTGAGCCGCCGGGCGATCTGCTCTAGTGCAGTCTCTGCTGCCTCAAGGGCGGATGCCTTCTCGACCAGCGTGTCCCCGAGCGCGCGCAGGCGGGAGACCAGCACCTCCGGGCTCGGGAGAACCGCATCGAGCTCCCGTTGCCTGGGCACGGCGGCGGCCTTGATGCGCTCGACGCGCTCGATCGCCTCGTCCTGATCCAGGCTGACCCGCGGATAGAGCCGCAGCAGATCGCTGGCGGCCACTTGTCCCTCGAAGGTCTCAATCTCGCCGTGCTGGATGCGTCGCTGGAGCTCTGCACGCGAGACATTGGCGAGGCGCGCGGCCCGAGAGAGGCTCAGCAGCTGTGGCATGCCGGGACTCCGCGTGGTGAGTTCGGGCGGTGGGGAAGTTGCAAACCGGGCGTTGGCGCCCACAATGATGTAAGTGAGGCTTCCGCTCCTGGGGCAAACATACGGCATCGCCGATTTGGACGCAAAAGCGGCCATATCGGTGGCACAGCCGCATCGTTGACTGAGGCGTGCCCCCAGAGGAGAGCTTTCGTCACGTCGGCGCGCCCTCCGAAAGCGAGCAGGTAGCGCCCGAGCGTCGGATCCGGGTCCGACCTGAGCGTGAGCTCGATTTCGACCTCTTGATCGATCTTGTCCATGGCATTGTCGTGTGGGCAGGGCATCGGCCTGCCGCGGTTTGGTCAAGGCAGTGCTAAGGAACGGGTTTCGGTCAGAGATCGCCGTTTGCCCCGGCTTTCATGATCGAGTTAATGGTGTCGCGCACCTTGACCGCCAGCTTCTTCAAGTCCGGCGGCAGGTTGGCGCCCCGAATCACCTTATCGAGATCGAGTGTCACCAGCCATGCTTTTCCGTTCTTATCCTGGATCAGGGCGATGCGGCACGGGAGATAGGCCGCAAAGTCGATGTCGTACATCAGCATCTGGTGAGCGATGCGGGCGTCGCAGAACTGGAATATTTCCACTCGCTTGGTAGGCACCCCCATCGCCTCCAGCTCTTTGTAAAGGGGGAGGTCCGCAACGAGCTTGAAGTTGAGTGCGTTGGCGCGAAGCTTCATGGACTGCACGGCATCCCCCACGGATATTCCTTGCGCCAACGGCATTTTCAGCACAGCGCTGTCAAGCTTTTGCTGCTTTGCCGCCGCGAGGGCGGGTAGGACGAGGGAAAGGAAGACAGCCAGGAGTGTCAGTGGGCTCTTGCGCATCGGTTGTGTTCTCCGCAGTCGGGCCGCCGCACATAGCCGCTGAGGATCGTGCGATGGACTGAGGCCGTAAGGGTGCCGACCAACCACCATTTTGACCGTTCGGTGTCCCCGTGCCAATCGGCGGTAGACCTTGTAGATCAAGGGGGCGTTGGTTGTGGGGGCACAGCCTTATAGCTCCCAGACGATCCAGGGCCAAGGAGGCGAAAGATGAAGGACCCGGCCTGTCGGCGGCTATTGCAGAGGTTGGGGCAGGCAGAGGCGGTCGCCGTAGCCTTTTCCGGGGGAGTTGACAGCGCTTTCGTGCTCGCGGCTGCCCAGGAGCCTCTGGGCAGTCGCGTGTTGGCCCTGGCAGCCGTCATGCCTTACCTTGTCCGCTAGGAGGTCACGGACGCCGTGACCCTGGCCCAGGGGCTGGGGGTCCGGCATGAGCTGGTCGAGCTGCCGATGCCGGCCGGCATCGACATGAGCCCCCGGGAGCGCTGCTACCTTTGCAAGCGTGCCCTCTCCGAGGGGCTCATCACCGTGGGCCCGGAGGCGGGGTTCGAGCCCATGATAGATGGCAGCAACCTTGACGATCCCAACCATTTCGGCCCGGGAACCATGAACCCCGTTGGCCCCTGATCATCAGAGGGCCCTGGGGCTTACTATCGTCGCGGATTGGGGCAGGTGCCTGTTGCCTGTCGCTTCGCGTTTGCTCGCGCCCCGGGACGGGTAAGTGCCCAGAGGAGCAGCACCCCGAAGTCATCGGCCCGTGTAGCCAGTCGGACTGGCGACATAGCCTCCCGGACCGCCCACACCCAGACCGGCCCGACCGCCGGTCGACGCTGTGCCGGTTCCTCCGCCGCGCGAGAAGACAAACGTAAGGAACACTTGGTTGTCGTCGTATTGGTCCAAAGGATTGTTCGCGCTGCGCTTCGTAAACGTATAGCCGAGCTGGGAAGACAGATGGCGGGTTATGTTGTGTTGTATGTAGACGGATGCAAGTTTCTGTGTGTAGTTGACCGGGGAGACGTTCTGCTCGGTGTGCTCCCACCACTGCACTGAAAGATTCAGGCTCGTCCTCCGGGAAATGTCTCGGCCAATGGTCCCATAGATCGTATAGTCGTCGGTATCGAGCGCCAGGTCTTGGTACTTGGTTTGATAATAGTTGACGCTCAGCGAGGCGGGTGTTCGCGTCCAATTGGTTGAGACGCGCGCGCTCAGGTTATTGCTCTCGTAAACGCTGTTGATCAGGGCGGGGGTCCCGATCGGCAGCAGCAGCTGTTGCTGGGTAACTGGATTCAGGACGGGGTTTCCGAAGGCGTCCGTCACCGGGAATAGCTGCTGGTTCAATTGCTGCTGGCGCACATTCTGCACCGTTGAGGTCCATGAGGCACTCCAGGCCGTGTGCCCGGATTGATGGGTGAGTGTCAAGGTAGGCCAGGCCCCGTAGTACCTGTCGCCGTATCCCGCCGTGATACTGGTCCGCGTGGTCGGCGTCCAGGAAAGCCCTGCCTGCCAACCCAGGCCGCTTGTACTGCTCGTCGACCGATAGCTGTTGTTGTCATAGATCAGATTTAAATAAGCCCGCCATTTTTGATTGAAGACGTAGCTCACGGTGCCTGTGGTGCTTTGGAAGCGGTTATTCTGCTGGTTGTTCAAGAAGCTTCCGCTGTAGGTCAGTGACCAGGGCATGCGGCTGAAATAGGGTCCGCTGGTTATCGAAATGCTGGAGTTGGTTGCGCCATAGTTCCCAACGTCGCCTCTGGAATTATAGGCGTAGTTAATCCCTGGCGAAATGCTTACCGTTGCATATCGTCTTGGGCCGACGCTAAATGTAAACGTTGGCGTAATACCGAAGACGAAGGTCTGTGAGAGGTTGTTCGGGTTGGTGTTCGTGACGCCGCTCAATCCCCCAACGGCTTGCCGCGGGTTGACGATGTTCGGTTGCGCCGCGGTGTAGACATTGAGGTAGAAGAATCTTCTGATAACCTCGATGTTCGAGCTGGCGCTCAAGTACTGCCAGAATTGATCCGGATAGGTCCCGTCCGGATAGATGACCGCCTGGGGAGCGTAGGTGAAGGTCGTGCTCGCTCGGCCTCCGCTCCTCTGCAGGGTATAGTAGGGGCTCACTTGGAGAACCATGCCGCTTTGCTCGTTGAAGCTGCTGAGGCCGATATTGGTGTCGTAGGTTGCTGTAACACCCATACCCCAGCTGGGCGTGAAGTCCTGCGCGTACGCTGGCACTGTTGCCCCTATTAACAGCAGAATACCGGCCGAGATTCGAGACAGCATTGGATTATTTGTTCTCTGACAGAGCGTTGGACGCAAACCCCGTGAAACCCCGCGAGGAATTGTACTCCAGGCGCGGCCGGGATGCGCGTCTGCTAAGGTGACGCGGTGCAAGAAAAAAGGGGATGCCGCTACGGGGCCGCTCAGTGAGGACGGGCGTCCTGGTCGTCTCGCATTGCGCGGGACGCGCGAGTCAATCCGCGTAAGCGCTGAGTATGCAGATAAGGCCCACTTCGACGGCGTCGGGCGGGTGCCTGCCCGCTTTCCGGCGGGGCCCGAGGGAGGGCCGTTGATGTGCGCTGGCGAAGCTCGGCCTTTCGGGAGCTACTGGTGGGTGTAGTGCTTCTCCACCGGCTCCAGGATCTCCCAGGTGCACTGGAGTCCCGCGGGGAATGTGATGAGATCGCCGCGAGTAAACTCCTGAGGCTCCCCGCCTTCCGGCGTGACCACGAACCGCCCCTTCAGTACGTAGCAGACCTCAGTTTGGGTGTATTTCCATGGGAACTGCGATACCTCCTTGCGCCACACCGGCCAATCGTCAACGCCCAGTACCTCCAGTTTGGCAGGGGATGGCTTGTGCTCGCAGAGAATCTCGAGGTCAGGCATTTCAAGGGCTCCGTGAGAAGATGGAGGTCGTCGCTGCGTGATCCGCAGGATGGATCACGCGCCGGCGTGAAGCGTAAGGCATAGGGAACGTTCCACGGCCTGCCCCGGTGAATGCGGGGCCGTGAAGGGTTTTTCAATCAGGCTTGCCGGAGTGGGGGTGTTGGAGGAAACTCTATCGCCATGGGCGAGACTCTCGACACGCTTTCAGCAGCGCTTGGCCGCCGATTAGAGGCCGATGGCAGCACCCTGGCGACTGCCGAGTCCTGTACCGGGGGGTGGGTCTCCAAAGTCGTGACGGACGTCCCGGGCAGCAGCGGCTGGTTCGATCGGGGCTTCGTGACCTACAGCAACCGAGCCAAGGAAGAGATGCTCGGCGTCTCGCCGCAAACCCTCGCCACCTACGGTGCGGTCAGTGAGCCGGTGGTCTGTGAGATGGCGCTTGGGGCACTTGCGCGAAGCGGAGCCGTGATTGCCGTGGCGGTAAGCGGGGTTGCGGGACCCGATGGAGGCACGGAGGAAAAGCCGGTTGGCACGGTCTGCTTTGCCTGGGCGCGGCGAGGCGCAACACCTCTGTCCCAGCGTTTTCAGTTCGCGGGCAACAGGGCGGAGGTTCGCCATCAATCCGTACGGGTGGCCCTGGAGCGTTTGCTCGAGCTCCTATCCTGAGCCTCGGCGCACCGACCGCACGCGGTTCGGCGTGCGAGGACCTCGGGCCGTGGGGTCTGGCTGACCGTAGCCGTATTCCATGCCCGAGCGCCTCTTTTTTGCCTTGTGGCCCGGCGAGGAACAGCGGTCCAGGCTGCTGGCCGTCCTTTCTGCGCTGCCCAAACACCGCGGGCGGGAGCGCCACCCCGACGATCTGCACATAACCCTTGCCTTCCTCGGCGACCTCAACCCGAAGCGGCGCACGTGTGCGGAACGTGCCGCCGATGCGGTCCATGGCGAGCCCTTCCCTTTGCTGATCGACCGGGTTGGATATTGGCCCCGCCCCCGCATTCTCTGGTGCGGCGCCTCGGACCGCCCAGAGCCCCTCCTGCGGCTGCTCGGGGACCTCAACCGAGGGCTGCGTGCCTGTGGGTTCGTGCCCGATCGGCGTCCCTTTGTCCCCCATGTGACCTTGGCCCGCAACGCCAGGCCGATCGACCCGCGGCCCGTGGATCCGCCGTTCGTATGGGCGGTCGAAGCTTTCGCGCTGGTGGGCTCGCATCCTGGGGAGCGACCGAGCTATCAGGTGCTGCGCCGCTGGCCCCTGAGTCATGACGCAGCCCTCTAGCTGTGTGATAAATTCTGCCGTTCGGACGCGGCGCCAATCTGCCGCGACACGCTTGGTGGGGGGGACCCGATGGACGAGAATCGGAAGAAAGCGCTGGCCGCGGCACTGACCCAGATCGAACGGCAGTTCGGCAAGGGCTCGGTGATGCGCATGGGCGACGTCGGTGCCGTGCGCAACGTGGATGTCATCTCCACCGGGTCCCTGGGACTTGATGTGGCTTTGGGCCTCGGGGGGGTACCCAGGGGGCGCGTGGTGGAGATCTACGGACCCGAGTCCTCGGGGAAGACCACGCTGACCCTGCACATCGTCGCCGTGGCCCAACGGCAGGGTGGGACCGCGGCCTTCGTAGACGCCGAGCATGCCCTCGACCCCCTCTACGCGGAACGGCTCGGTGTCAACATGGACGAGCTACTCGTCTCCCAGCCGGATACCGGTGAGCAGGCATTGGAGATCACCGACATGTTGGTGCGCTCCGGGGCGGTGGACGTGGTGGCCGTCGACTCAGTGGCGGCCCTCACTCCCAAGGCCGAGATCGAGGGGGAGATGGGGGACTCCCATGTGGGGCTGCAGGCGCGCCTCATGTCCCAGGCGCTGCGCAAGCTTACGGCTAATATCAAGCGCTCCAACTCGGTCGTTATCTTCATCAACCAGATCCGAATGAAGATCGGGGTCATGTTCGGAAACCCGGAGACCACCACCGGCGGCAACGCGCTCAAGTTTTACGCCTCCGTGCGCCTGGACATACGCCGCACGGGTGCCATCAAGAAGGGCGAGGAGGTGATCGGCAACGAGACCAAGGTGAAGGTCGTCAAGAACAAGGTAGCGCCGCCCTTCCGCCAAGCGACCTTCGACATCCTCTATGGGGAGGGGATCTCCCGCGAGGGCGAGATCATCGACCTCGGGGTTCAGGCAGGCGTCGTGGAGAAGTCCGGGGCCTGGTACAGCTACGGCGGCAACCGCGTCGGCCAAGGCAAGGACAATGTGCGTAATTTCCTGAAAGAGAACAATGATCTGGCCATGGAGATCGAGCACAAGATCCGTGCCCAGCTGGTTCCTCAGGCGGCCGCCGGGGACGCGGAGCCGGCGGAGACCTGACCCTGGACCCGGACTCGGCCATCGAGGGGGATGCTCTACGGCTGCTCGCATCCCGCGACCACAGCCGCGTGGAGCTGGTGCGCAAGCTGAGAGGCCGGGGCCACGGAGAGGCTGCGGCCCTGACCGTGGTCGAATCCCTGTCGCGCCGCGGAGTGCTGAGCGAGGAGCGCCTCGCCGAGGCCTATGTGGCGGAGCGGCTGAATAAGGGGTTCGGACCGCTGCGGGTGCGTCAAGAGCTTCATCGCAAAGGGCTTTCGGACGCGCTGATCGATCCCCATCTCAACCTCGGCGACGCAGAATGGCGAGACCGGATTGCCGCCGTGCACGAGAAGAAGTACGGTTCCGTCCCCGCCGCCGACCCCAAGGAGCGCGCCCGTCGGGCCCGCTTTCTGGAATACCGGGGCTTCCCTACGGACCTGATCCGGCATTTTCTCGCGAACGATTGAACGTGCCACCGGAACCGACCCTTCACTCCGAGCCTCCCCTCATGAAGAGCAGCGCAGAGCTACGTAGCAGCTTTCTCGATTACTTCGCTCAGCGGGGCCATCAGGTCGTGCCCAGCAGCCCGCTGATCCCGGCGGACGATCCAACGCTCCTCTTCACGAACGCGGGGATGGTCCAGTTCAAGGAGACCTTTCTGGGCCGCCAGCGGCGCGCCTACACGCGCGCCGCAACCGCCCAGCGCTGCGTGCGGGCCGGCGGCAAGCACAACGATCTCGAGAATGTGGGTTACACGGCACGCCATCACACCTTCTTTGAGATGCTCGGCAATTTCAGCTTCGGGGACTACTTCAAGCGGGAGGCGATCGAGTACGCCTGGGATTACCTCACGCGGGTGCTGGCCATTCCGCCGGAGCGCCTCTGGGTAACGGTCTTCACGGGCGATGACGAGGCGGCGGCGGTTTGGCTTGACAAGCTCGAGGTAGACCCGGCCCGCTTCTCCCGCTGCGGGGAGAAGGACAACTTCTGGTCCATGGGGGAGACGGGTCCCTGCGGACCCTGCTCCGAGATCTTCTACGATCACGGGCCGGAGGTGGCGGGAGGGCCGCCAGGCTCTCCCGGTGAGGACGGGGACCGCTACGTCGAGATCTGGAACCTGGTCTTCATGCAGTACGACCGGGATGCGCAGGGGCAGCTCGCGCCCCTTCCCCGTCCGTCGGTGGACACCGGCATGGGGCTGGAGCGGCTGGCGGCGGTCGTGCAGGGGGTACACAGCAACTACGAGATCGATCTCTTCGGCAACCTGATCGATGCCGCGGCGGCCATTACGGGCTGCGACGACCGGGCGAGCAAGTCGCTACGGGTGATTGCGGACCACATCCGTTCCGCCGCCTTTCTCGTCACCGACGGCGTTACACCCAGCAACGAGGGCCGCGGGTACGTCCTGCGCCGGATCATACGCCGCGCCATCCGCCACGGATATCAGCTCGGGTGTGACGAGCCTTTCTTCCATCGCCTGGTCCCCGCCCTGGTGACGGAGATGGGAGACGCCTATCCTGAGCTCACCGCCTCGCGCCAGCAGGCGGAGCGGGTCCTGCGGCTGGAGGAGGAGCGCTTCGCGGAGACCCTGGCCCAGGGCATGCGGATTCTGGACCAGGCCACTGCCGATCTGGTAGGGGACTGCATCCCGGGCGAGACCGTCTTTCGGCTCTATGACACTTACGGCTTCCCCGCGGATCTCACCGCAGACATCGCCCGCGAGCGGGGCCTGGCGGTGGACACCGTCGGGTTCGAGCGGGAGATGTCTCGGCAGAGGCAGCGGGCGCGTGCCGCGAGTCAGTTCGGCGCTACCCAGGGTGCGGCCTTGGAGCTTGAAGGCGAGACCGATTTTACCGGCTACGAGCATCTCGTTGATCAGCCGACTGTCGTTGCCCTCTACCGGGACGGGGAGCCCGTGGATACCTTGAGCGCCGGGGAAGAAGGGCTCGTCGTGCTCGATGTGACCCCCTTCTACGCGGAGTCCGGCGGCCAGGTGGGCGATCGCGGCTGGCTCAGCGGAGGGCCTGCGCGGGCCGAGGTGCTCGACACCCAGAAGCAGGGCGGGGACGTGATCGGGCACCTCTGCCGCGTGCAGGAGGGCGAGCTCACGGTGGGGGACCGGCTCGAGGCCCGCGTGGACGCGGAGCGTCGCGCGGCGACAGCCCTGAACCACTCCGCCACGCACCTGCTGCATGCGGCGCTGCGCCGGATCCTCGGCGATCACGTACAGCAAAAGGGCTCCCTGGTGGGACCGGAACGGCTACGCTTCGACTTCTCCCACTTCGAGCCCCTGAGCCGGGAACAGATCGTCGCCATCGAGCGCATGGTCAACCGGGAGATCCGGGAGAACCATACGGTCGAGACCCGCATCATGTCCCTGAGCGACGCCAAGGCCTCGGGCGCAGTGGCCTTGTTCGGGGAGAAATATGGCGATCAGGTGCGTGTGCTGCGCATGGGGGACTTCTCCACCGAGCTCTGCGGCGGCACCCATGTGCGCGCGGTCGGGGATATCGGACTCTTCAAGATCGTCGCTGACGGCGGCATCGCCGCTGGCGTTCGCCGAATCGAGGCGGTGACGGGCGAGCGTGCACTGGTCCGGGTGGAGGCAGACGAGGATCGGCTGTTACGCGCGGCGGGCCTGGTCAAGGGCAGCCGGGACGACTTGGACGACAAGATCGTGGCGCTAGCCGAACGGACCAAGCGGCTGGAGAGGGAGCTCGCCGAGCTCAAGACAAAGCTTGCGAGCGCCGCAGGCCAGGATCTGGCGTCTCAGGCAATGGAGATCGGCGGCGTGAAGGTCCTGGCGGCCCGTCTCGACAGTGCCGACGCCAAGGGGCTGCGGGATACCCTGGATCAGCTGAAGAGCAAGCTCGGCTCCGCCGTGGTGGTGCTGGCCGCGGAGGCGGATGGAAAAGTCAGCCTGGTCGCCGGCGTCACTAAGGACCTCACCGGCCGCCTGAAGGCCGGCGACCTGATCAAGGCCGTTGCGGAGAAGGTGGGCGGCAAGGGCGGCGGTCGGCCCGACATGGCCCAGGCGGGCGGCAGCGACCCCGCCGGACTACCGGACGCGCTGGGGCTGGTGGGCAACTGGGTGCAGACCAGGCTGGCTGGCGGCGGATAGACGATAGCGGGTAGCCGACAGGCGGCCTCCTTGGCATCCTTGCCTTGGCCCTTGGCCCTTGGCCCTTGGCCCTTGGCCCTTGGCCCTTGGCCCGGCGCTGTCCCTGGGGCGAGGGGGATGCGGAGGGCGCTCGGCGCGGCTCTACGGTAAGTCATTCCCGAATAGTCCGGGGCGCTGTGCCCCACAAGGTTGTTGAATGTCTCTTGTTGTCCAAAAGTACGGCGGGACCTCTGTCGGCAGTGTTGAGCGAATCAATGGGGTCGCCGCTCGGGTGAAATCTTCGCGTGACGGGGGGCACGAGGTGGTAGTCGTGGTCTCGGCCATGTCCGGAGAGACCGATCGTCTGATCGGGCTCGCGAAGGCGATCCAGGAACGGCCAAGCCCCCGGGAGCTGGACGTGCTGCTTTCGACCGGCGAGCAGGTCACCATTGCCTTGCTCGCGATGGCGTTGGAGAAGCTGGGCTGCCCGGCACGCTCTTATACGGGCGGGCAGGTTCATATCCTCACCGACAGCGCCCACAACAAGGCACGCATCCGCGACATCGATGCGGCCCGGATCAGGGCGGACCTGGATGCCGGCAGGGTGGTGGTCGTGGCGGGCTTCCAAGGCGTAGACGAGCATGGAAACATCACCACCCTCGGGCGCGGCGGGTCGGACACGTCCGCCGTTGCCGTCGCCGCGGCGCTGAAGGCAGACGAATGCCAGATCTACACGGACGTGAACGGGGTCTACACCACCGACCCGCGCATCGAGCCCGGGGCGCGGAAGCTCGACCGCATCACCTTCGAGGAGATGCTGGAGATGGCGAGCCTGGGCTCCAAGGTCCTGCAAATCCGCTCCGTGGAGTTTGCGGGAAAGTACAAGGTTCCCCTGCGGGTGCTCTCGAGCTTCGAGGAGGGCGAGGGCACGCTGATCACCTTCGAGGAAGAAGCCGTGGAAGAGGCCGTTATCTCGGGCATCGCCTTCAATCGCGACGAGGCCAAGCTCACCGTGCTGGGAGTTCCCGACCAGCCGGGCGTTGCGCATAAGATCCTTGGTCCCATCTCGGATGCGAACATCGAGGTGGACATGATCATTCAGAACATCGCCGCTGGCGGTGCGACGACAGACTTCACCTTCACTGTCCACCATAATGACTATATGCGCGCCCTGGAGATCCTGAATGCGACGGCGCAGGACCTGTCCGCTCGGAAGGTTCTGGGGGATGAGCGGATCGCAAAGATCTCGCTCGTGGGCGTCGGTATGCGCTCGCACGCAGGCATCGCCAGCAAGATGTTCGGCGCCCTTGCCAAGGAAGGGATCAATATCCGGATGATCTCCACCTCCGAGATCAAGATTTCGGTGGTAGTGGACGAGAAGTACCTGGAGCTCGGTGTCCGCGCCCTGCACGAGGCCTTCGAGCTGCACCAGGTGGCTTGAGCAGCCCGATGTGTGTCTTGACACCTTGATGCCGGAGCTAAAAGCGCGACGGTGGACGTGGGGAATATTGGCTGACTCCTGACCTGTACGCGGCTCTGCCGGCTCCTGAAAGCTGTCCCGGCGGACGGAACAGCCATCTCCGGACCTTCTTGGGGAGGGCCTCCGAGACCCATACACCTATCGTGGTCGTTAACAGAATTGAAGCAAAAACATTTCGGTGCGGTCCTACCTGTTGTTAGAATCGCCCCTTCCGCAGCCGGCCCGCCCGGTTTGCGCTCTTTTGGTTGGCCGCGGCTGGGCCCATCCCTGAGGAACAACGGAACACGTTTCTCAGAGAGACGGTGTGCCGTGTTCAGAACGGACGACAGGGAGACCGCGTAATGTTGATATTGACCCGACGAGTCGGCGAGACGCTGATGATCGGTGACGAAGTCACGGTGACAGTACTTGGCGTCAAAGGCAATCAGGTACGTATCGGCGTCAGCGCCCCGCGGGACGTGGCGGTGCATCGTGAAGAGATCTACGAGCGCATCAAGCGCGAGCAGGCCGGGCAAACCGGCTCCGAGGAAGGTAGCGGGTTCGGCCGCGAGGCCGCGGCGGATTGATTGGCCATCGCGCTCTTGCGAGGCTAGAATCTTAGCCGTCCACCGAGAGATACATAGCCTGCTGGCGAAGATCGGGGGCTGACGCTTAGTATCCTGCTGGATAGATTGTCGAGCCACCCCCTCGCTCGAGCGGGAGACACTTGCCGCTGGTGCCCGACCGGCGAGCAAGAAAGGCAGCCGGAGAGATGGCCGAGTGGCTGAAGGCGCTCCCCTGCTAAGGGAGTATGGGTTAATAGCCCATCGAGGGTTCGAATCCCTCTCTCTCCGCCAGTAATAAGGCGATTGCCGGAAAAAATATACCAGGATGCGCAGGATTTTCGTTCGTCTTCAAGGAGCGACAACAGGCGCATAGCAGGACTATGTTACTGTTGTCGCTACACGGAAGACGGGCGAAAAGACAAGCAGGCTGGTATATTTTTTGACAGAAATCGCCCTAAGGCTCACTTGTCGTTAGGGGAAGGCCCCTTGTTTCCGGAGCCGAGCGAAGCGCGTAAACTGACCGGATCTTTCCCCCCATTCAGTCGAATTGCGGTGAACATCGTCATCTTGGGTGCCGGCCAAGTCGGCTCGTCGGTGGCCGAAAGCCTGGTCTCCGAGGACAACGATATAACCATCGTCGACACGGATCACAGGCGCTTGCGCTGGCTGCAGGACCGGCTG
>JARRNE010000012.1:0-19346 GCA_037385305.1 Chromatiaceae bacterium
GCCGAAGGCCTCGTCGAGGTAGAGCGTACGGGCGATCTGGATGACCGCTTCGGCGAAGTCGGCATAGATGCGCCAATCCCGAACCTTGTTGGCATTGGCCAAGGTGTTGCGTGAGCCCCACCGCAGGGTTGCCAGCTCCTCACGGCGGGCGCCGGTCAGGAGGAGCACCTGCAGGTAGGCCGCCAGTACGGGGTTGCGTTGCTCTCGCACGGCCTTGAACCACGCCGGCAGTTGCTCCCGTTGCAGGCAATCATTCTTCACGCCCTTCCGCGGCACCTCCGCCCGGGCCACCCGGCGGGCGCATGCTTCAGGATCGGACAGCCCCTTTAGGTCGGCCTGGTCCTCACACCAGGCTAGGACGGCCCGCAGGGCACCAAAGGCTTGCCGGGCCTCGGCTCGGGCCTTGTCGATGTCCCAAACCCGTACGTCGCCGATGGTTACACGGAGTTTCTCAGCTTCGCGCAATGGCTAGGCAAGGAGACAGACCGGGGTCACGCCGAAATGCCTATCCGCGGAACGTGGTCACGGGAGCGCAGCACAAGGGCACGTCAGCAAACGGGTTGCTGCGGGGGGGCGCGGCGGTCAGGTCAACCGGCCGGCCGCGGCTCCTGCTTAGCGGTGCTTCTTGCCGACGTTCTCCATATGGTTCAACCAGATGTTGAAGACAGCAAGGGGCGAGCCACCACGCCGCCGTCCGCGAAAGGTGCGAAAGCACCGCTCGCTCTCGTCACCAAAACGGGCGGAGCCAATGGCAAGTAAGCCGAGGATCAGAAAAACAACCGCCACCAAAGTGGCAACCAGGATCAGGCTGTGCAGCAACACGTTCTGCTGGAGCCATTTGATCACGACAGGATGAAACTGAAGCGTGGCCCAGACCGAAGCGAACAGGAGCGCAACCGCCAGCAGCGAGAAGAAGTCCGCGATTCGCTCGTGACTGCGCGAGAACTTGTTGATTTCCTTGCAAACGGTCATGACGATCTCTCTCTGGATGAGGGTTGGAGGGATGGCCTGGCGACGCGTTGGCGCGGAGTGCCCGCCACCCGAGAAGTCCATCCTTCTGCTGGGTTATGGTACATCTTCGTCCCGCTGCGAGCTAAGTACCATGACTGAGCGGGAACGCCCAAGAGAGGCGGACTCCTTGCCGGAAGCGGGTCGGGCGGGGCACTCCGCCGGAACTTCATGCCATGGTAAAAGGCCGGGGCACCCTGCTCCGGATCGCGGGCGGAGCGCCACGCCGCATACCGATAGATCAACGCATCCGGCGTAACCGGACGAGGGTCAGGTCGTCGGGCAGGTGGATCTGGTTGCTGAACTGCAGCAACTGCTGTTCGAGCGGGCCGAGGCGAAACCCTGCAGGGTCCTCTCCGCCGGTCTGCGCCTTGGCCAGCTCCCGCAAGCCTTCCGGGCCTAATGTGCCGTCACGACGACCGGGGATTTCCGTGGCGCCATCGGTGAACAGCAACAGCGTATCGCGCAGGTCGAGCTGCACCACGGTTTCCTCGTACCGGCTCCCCGCCAACATCCCCAGCGGGGGGTTGCGGCTACCCACCGCCTCGATGCCACCGCCGCAGCGGAATAGAAACGGCGACGGATGTCCGGCGCGAACACCGGTTAGCTGCCCGGTGGCGGCGTTGTAAGTGGCGTAAACCGCTGTGCCGAAATAGCCTTCGCCCTGCACCAGGGCGTGCAGCCGGTCGTTGAGCATTTCGACGAAGCGCGCCGGAGAAGACAGCTCCGCCCTGTGGTCATTCCACAACGACCGCAATTGGATCGTGTTCAGTGCGGCGGCTACGCCGTGTCCCATCGCGTCGGCCACCAGAAGCGCGTACCGGTGCTCGTCGAAGCGCTCAACACGGTAGAAGTCCCCCCGAACGACGTCGCGGGGCTGATAGCAGGCCTCGACTTCCACCCGGTCGTCGGGCGGGAGCGTGCAGTTGACAGCGGCTGCCTGAATCCGTTTGGCCCGCAGCTGGTCGCGCATGTAGTCCGTCAGGTCACGAAAGATCTCGATGCCGCCGATGACCTTGCCCGTGCGATCACGAACTGGCGAGACCATGACCTCGACCGGCGTGCGCGAGCCACCTTTGTGCCGCGCAAACACCAGCACAGGGGTTTCGCTTGCTTGGCCGGTGATAATGCTTCGGTACAGAGGGCAATGCTCGTGGCCGCACAGCGCATGGCCATCCTTGTCCACATGCATGAGGATGTTGTCGTGGCAAGCCCGCCCCACAACATCCTGCGTGGACCAGCCGGTCAGGCGTTCAGCCGCCTTGTTCCAGAACACAATTCTGCGTGCCCGATCGGTGATGTAGGCGCCGTCCGGAAGCAGATTCAAAAGTTCCGGCGCATCTAATCCCGCAAGCAGTGGAACGGACGCGACGTACGCGTGATTGCCCATAATCCCTCGTGCCGTGCCCGCGCGCAGACCCAACGGTTTCACCTAAACGGCAAGCTATCAAGATAGCACTTGCGTCGCCCCGGTAGAAGGACTGAAAGACGTGCCGCCGGAAGGGATTATGCGAGCTGCGAACACTCCGGAAGCTGGACCTCGTGCGTCAGCGTGAGACCAACCGGCCCCTGCGCCACCGCCACACCGGTCGCACCCATGTTCCGTTGACGCGACGCGGCGAGCGGGAGGCACTCGCTGTTGTCCGAATGCTGACAGGCTTGGAGCTCGCCCTCTCGCAGATCAGCTGAGCAATACAGCCAGGAGCACCCCGACCAACAAGGCAGCAATCCCACCAATAATTGCATAGTCGCCGAGCCAATCTCTCTCTTCAGTCATAGATTTCCCCCTTGCCGACACTCCGGACGAAGCACCCATTGATAAGCATCAAGCTAGTCCATAGTTGTCGGTAGTCAAGCGTATAGACGGCTTAAAATCCGTTGCTGCGTAGGGAGTTGATGTCAGCCCACCGTCCCGACGGCTGCGCTGGACCGCACCGGAGGCAGCGGGCAAAGTCTAATCCACTCGCCTGGGCCGAGCTCCGGCACCGTCCATCCCGAGCATCTCACTTCAGCAATCCCGGAACGAGAGGCCTCAGCATGACCGAAGGCACGGCACGGTACGCCCGCGAGGGCGGCACTTGGCATCTCAAGCTCGGCGGGGACCTTCGCCACACGCTGGGCCCGGCGCTCAATGCGCTGTTGGATCGCGCCTTCGCGGAGCGGGAGTACACCCAGTTCGTCATCGATCTGTCCGCCGCCCAGAACATCGACAGCACTTGTCTCGGTATCTTGGCGCGCATTGGCAATCATGCCCTCGAGACCGGGGGCCTCAGATCCACCATCGTGAGCCCCAGCAAAGACATGAAGGAGGTGCTCCTCGCAGTCTGCTTCGACCGCATGTTCAACCTGGTCGACGTCGCTGGCGCAACAGCCAGCGACTTGGCCGGTCTGCCCGCCGCAGCGGTTGGTGACGAGGCGATGCTGAGGCTGGTGCTCGAGGCCCACCGGCGGCTCTGTGCCATCGACGAGCGGACTCACGCCGCCTTCCAGGACCTGGTTGCCGGCTTGGAGGCCGAAGCAGAGCAGCAGCCGACGGACCGGCAGCGCTGAAACGCTGGCGTGACCCCGCCGGTACGGGAGTCTAGGGATGGCATTCCTGGCCGAGGCCATCGATCCCAAGGGCAGAATCGATCCCCAGCGGGACGTGGAGCGGGTGCGCCGGGCCGTTGGCCGCGCCCTGCACTCGGAGGGCCCGCTGTGACCGGGAGGCACCCCGGCGAGGAACGGCTGGGTTGGCTGCTGTGCGCGCCGGCGGTCATCGCCATGCTGCTGGTCACTGCCTACCCCATTCTGTACGCCGTTTGGCTGTCGCTCTTCCGCTACGACCTGCGATTTCCGGCGCGGCACGCATTCGTCGGCGTTCACAATTACGTGAGCATCCTGACCTCCGAGGTCTGGTGGCAGGCGCTGCCCAACACGCTGACCATCACCGTGGGATCGGTCGCCCTCGAGCTGGTGCTTGGGATGGGCCTCGCGCTTCTGATGCACAGAGCCGTCTTTGCCCGCCGCACCCTGCGGGCATCCATCCTGTTGCCCTACGCCATCATCACGGTGGTGGCCGCCCTCGCATGGAAGTTCGCGTTCGATCCTTAAAGATCACCCTCTTTGACGCCCAAACGGGGCAGCGCATAGTCGCGAAAGGCCAGGAAAGCACCGGTCCCGGGCGGGGATGCCTCGTCGATCGGCAATGGGACAGGCTTCACAGTCAAAAAAGGCTTGGGTCTCTATGCTTTAACTCAAGCGAAACAACCAGATACGCGCACATGAGCTGCAATGCGGCCCCCGGGGCCGGCGGCCATGCCGATCTCCAGCCGTCTCCCGGAAACGGAGACCTCCAAGTTGAGCGTCCCACGAGGTGCATCGGGCCTGTGCAGGAGTGTCCGTGACCGAGACCGTCTATAGCAACGTCCTTCCGTTTGACGGTCGTCGTCACTCGGGCGATTCCGGGCCTTCGGGCAACCGTCTGGCGGTGCTCAACAGCTGTCGCGACCAGCTGGCCAGCAGGGTCGCGTCCGCCTTCCTCGAAGGGTTGTCCGATTCCCAGGACCACCTCTTCGAGATGGCGGATCGGGCCAGCAGCCTGGACATGCAGAACCTCTACTTCGCGGCGCACGGCACGCTGCGCAAGAGGGGTCAGGAGCTGCTCAAGGCGTTTCAGTCCCAGTTCACACGCATCTTCGACAGGGCCGTAGCCTCGCAAGACAAGTCGGCTCAGCCGCCGCTGGAAGACCTGGGCGAGCTCCGGCTGGTGGATGATCTGGATTTTGAGCGTGACCTCGCGGTGGGCAAGCTCGCCGCCCGGGTGTCGTACAACTGCGCGCACCAGTTGACGACCTTGGCACGGCGCGTAGCCGAGCTCCTCGAGATTCGGAGCCTGGAACCTGAGGACAACCCGCTCGGCCCGAAGGCGATGTTCAACGCCTTCCTCGAGACCGCCCTGGACCTGGAGGTGGGGGATCAGATCGCGCTCGCATTGCTTCAGGAATTCGATCGCCAGATCGGAGACCAGCTGCCCGGCCTGTATCAGTCTCTCAACCGTCTCCTCATCGACCACGACATCCTGCCCGACCTCCCGCAGGGGCCAGGGGAGCGCGTCCACCGCGGCGAACCCTCGGCCGGCGGAATGTCGTCTATCCCCGTTCCGGAACAGACAGCCGCCGGGCGTGAGCCGCTGCCGGCGCCGGAAAGCCCTGCCTCTCCCCCCGGCCCTCTCTCGAGGAGGGCGGGAGACGCCGATTACTCAACGCGCGAACAGGCAGGGAACCCGAACGACTTCTTTCTTCAGCTCGTGAGCGGGCTTCGGGCGTTTCAATCGCCGGCGACTTCGGCGGGCATTCCGACACAAGGAAACGCACAGCCGGCGTCGCCAATGGCCGCGCAGCTCCTGCAAGGATTGACCAGCCTTCAACGCGCCGAGCCTGGTGTACGAACAGGGTCGGGTCCTGGTTGGCCGCAGCTCGCGTCAGGGGCAAAGGGTATCCTGCGCGAGATCCGCGGCATGCCGATCGCGAGCCTCGCCAGTCCGCTCGATGGGGTCACGATCGACGTCGTTGCGACCCTCTTCGATCTGATCTTCAGCGACCACGAGCTCCCCGACGCCCTGAGGGCACAGATCGCACGACTGCAGATCCCGGCGCTCAAGGTCGCCCTGATTGACAAGCGTTTCTTCTCCGATAAGCAGCACCCGGCCCGCCGGTTTCTGGACGCGATCGCCGGCTCCACAATCGGGCGCAGCCCGGACCAAATGCCGGCCCTCTTGGCCGAGATCGAGGCCCTCATCGACGCGGTGATCGAAGGCTTCGATAACGACACCGCTATCTTCAGCGCGCAGCTCGAGCGCCTGGAGGCATTCCTTGCCCAAGAGGACGAGCAGGCACAGACGCAGGCAATCCAGCTGGTGGAGGGCCTCGAGCGACGGGACAGGATCGAGCGCGCCCGATCGATCGTCTCGGATCAGATCGACCGACGCATCAAGAATCGGGACGTGCCGCCCCTCGTTAGCGATTTCTTGAGCAAGCTCTGGCGCTTGTACCTGCTCCGGGTCTTCGTCGACAAGGGCAAGGAAAGCGCAAGCTGGAGGGGTGCACTCCAAACCATGGACGATTTGGTCTGGAGCGTGTTGCCGAAACACGACCGGGAAGAGCGTCGGCGACTCCTCAATACGCTCCCCGATCTGCTGCACAGGCTCCGCTCCGGCCTCGACGGGCTGGTCATCAGCAAGGCAGACAGGGATGAGTTCTTCCGGGCCTTGGTCCGGCTCCATATGGCAGCGATGCGGGCCGACCTGCCGGAGGACGACGCGGATCCGCACGCCGATAACAGCGCCGGCCTCGTCCTCTCCGCACCACCACAAGACAGCCCGGTGTCGCAGGCACAGGAAGCCGCGGAGTCCACGGTAATCCCGGACGACCCGAAGCCAGCCCCCGCCCCATCCTCGCCTCCAGACCCAGGGGACAAATACGTCCAAGCCGCGCGAGAGCTCAGCCTTGGCGCCTGGGTCGAATTCACCAGCGAACGTGGTACCCGCAGAACCCTGCGCCTTACCTGGGTGAGCGGCCTGAAGACCATCTACCTATTCGCGGGGCGGCAAGGGGACGATCCCCTCTCCCTACCAGCGGCGCGTCTTGCCCAGCGGCTACGGGAAGGCTCAGCGCGCATCCTGAGCGGGGACCGCCTCACGGAGCGCGCGGTCAACCAGCTGCTGGAGGCGACCAAGAAGGAGGCATCACAGCCGGCCGCAGACTAAGGCGATTGCCGGAAAATCACATACCAGAGTGGGCAGGATTTTCGTTCGCCTTCTAAGGAGCGACGCTGCAGGGCATTGACCAGCGTGCTGTCCCTGGCGGTACGAATGACAATTCGGTCCTCCTCATGCTTCATAGTGGCCACTCCTGGCCCTGTGCGCTCAGCGCGGAGCGGAGCTGCTCCGCCACGGTCTCCGGCGAGTGCACATTGACAACAATGCGGGACCCCAGCTCGAAGCCCGCCGGGGTGGTGAGGCGGGGAAGGATATCGATGTACCAGTGATTCGCCCCCGCGTGCACCTGATCCAGGGGCGGCGTGACGATCACCAGGTTATAGTCCGCATCCCCGAGCTGCCGATGAAACGCCGCCAACAGCCGGGTGAGATGGCCCGCAAGGTCATCCAGCTCGCTCGCCCCCACCCCGGAGAACTGCGCGCAATGCCGCAGGGGCACTGCCTGCAGATGAAACGGGGCCAAGGAGGCGAAGGGAGCGATCGAGACGAAGCGCTCGGTATGCAGCACCACCCGGGTGGTTGCTGCCTGCTCCTTGGCGATGACAGTGCACTGCCCGCAGCAGCCGGTACGATCGAAGAAGGCGACCTCCGCCGCCATGCGGCGGCGCATATCCGGCGAGACCACCGGCGTGGCCACTACTTGGGAGTGGGGGTGGACAAGACTGGTGCCCGCGCGCGGCCCGTGGTTCCGGAAGAGGACTACCTGGCGCACAGGCTCCTGGGCCTGCTCATGGGCCCGAAACCGGCGGAGGTACATTTCCAGCACCCGCCGTGCCTGTCCAGCGGGCATCGAGCCGAGGGTGGCACCATGGTCAGGGGTCTCGATGATGACCTCGTGGCGGCCGTAGCCGATAAACCGCCGCCAGCCTTCCGCCAGGACCTCATAGCCGTCGGCGGGATAAGGCGCCGGGACCAGCACCGGATACTTGTTGACCACCGCCCGGACGGACCAGCTGCCATCTTCTCCAGGGATGGAATCGACCGAGTCGGCCGCAAGATCCTCGTTCCCGGGACAGAAGGGACACCGGTGCGGACCCTTCTGTGGCCCCGTATCGTGGGGCCGGGCAGCCCGCTCCGGGTTGATGATGACCCACTCGTGCGTGATCGGATCCTGGCGGAGCTCGGACATCTCGCCTGTCCCTCCCTGTCACTTCTATCGTCCATCGGGATGGCAGGTGCAAAATGCCTTCCCGATCCCTTTGGAGAATACGCCCCAAGCCGGTGATCGGCCGTACATCCGAACGACAGACAAAACGACCTGCATGTGAGTAACTTCTGAGGGATGCAGCCCGAGCGCCCACCCGGGAGGACCTCCCATGAAAGCTTCCTCGTCCGTGTTTGTCGGGACATCCGGCTGGTCCTATGACCACTGGACCGGTCCTTTCTATCCCCTCGATCTCGCTAGCGATCAACGTCTGAAGCATTACGCCCGACAACTGCGCAGCAGCGAGATCAACAACTCCTTCTACCACCTCCCTTCCGAGAAGGCAGTGGAAGCCTGGCGCAAGACGGTGCCGATAGGATTCATCTTCGCGGCCAAGGCGAGTCGCTACATCACGCATGTGAAAAAGCTCAAGGATCCCCAAACGGGGGTACCCCGATTCCTCGAGCGCATCAGGCTGCTCGGCGATCGGTTGGGTCCCATCCTGTTCCAGCTGCCTCCCCGCTGGGGCTTCAATGTGGAGCGGCTCGAACGGTTTCTCGCCTCCCTGATCCACGAGTACCGCTACGCGTTCGAGCTGCGGGACCATAGCTGGCTCAATCCTGAAGCCTACGAGCTCTTGCGGGGTTACGGCGCTGCCTTCTGCATCTACGAGCTGGACGGCTTTCTGTCCCCGAGAGAGGTCACCACGGATTTCGTCTACATCCGTCTCCACGGACCGGGCGGGCCCTATCGGGGACGTTACGATCCGCAGGCGCTGGCGGGCTGGGCCGGGGCCATCTCGAACTGGGCCAAACAGGGGCTGCGCGTCTATTGTTACTTCGATAACGATGAGGCCGGGCACGCCGTGCGCAACGCGATCGAGCTTCAGCGGATGCTCCAGGGAATCTAAGCAGGCGCCCGTTTCCCTTCGGATGAGAGCCGTCGGCCGGACTCGCGGGATTCGGACGGATTGGCAAGTCGCCTCGACGCCCGCACCTGACCACGAGAACGAGACCGCGTTCGGGGCGGACCAGCTTGCAGACGCTTCGCAGGCAGCGCCCGGAGACCTGGCCGAGATAAGGGACCGCCAAGTGAAGGACGAAATCCTGGAAGACCAACGCCATCCCACCCAGAGGCACCCCCTGGCGGCCCGGGGGTTGCCCATCGGCAGGGTCGCCGGCGTGGAGGTTCGCCTTGACTGGAGCCTGCTGATCATCTTTGCCCTCATCATGCTTGCCCTGGGCTGGGGACTCTTCCCTTACTGGCACCCGGACTGGGGAGTCGGGCCTGCTGTCCTTACCGCTTTTGGGGCCGCGGTGCTCTTTCTGGTGTCGGTGCTGTTGCATGAGCTGTCGCACGCCGTGGTTGGCCGACGCCTCGGAGTCGACATCAGGCGGATCACCCTCTTCGTGTTCGGCGGCATGGCCCACATGGAGTCCGAGCCCGCGAGCTGGCGGTCCGAGCTGGCAATGGCTATTGCCGGCCCTGTCACCAGCCTCGTGCTGGGCATCGCCTTCCTGTGGGTGGCGAGCCTGCTCACGGGCCCGATCCAGATTGACCCGCAGAGACCCACGGGGGCGATGTCGAGGCTGGGACCTCTGGCAACCCTGCTCTTGTGGTTGGGGCCCATCAATATCCTCCTCGGTCTCTTCAACCTCGTCCCCGGGTTCCCGTTGGACGGTGGGCGGGTCCTGCGGGCCGTCCTATGGGGGATCACCGGAGACCTCACGCGTGCCACCCGGTGGGCCTCCGGTGCTGGGCAGCTGGTCGCCTGGGCGCTGATCGGCACCGGCTTCGCAATGATTCTGGGCGTAGAGGTGCCCCTTTTCGGAACAGGACTCGTGGGTGGACTTTGGCTTGCCCTGATCGGCTGGTTTCTGAATAACGCCGCGATCCTGAGCTACCGGCGTCAGCTGGTGGTGAAGTCCCTGGGGGACCTGCACGTCCGGCGGATCATGAGCACGGACTACCAAACGGCGGCGCCCGACATGAGTGTCCGAGAGCTGGTCGAAACCAGACTGCTGCGGACCAGCCAGCGGGCCTACCCTGTCCTCGACCGGGACGGACTGCGTGGGTTGATCTGCCTCGAGGACGTGCGGCGCCTGGAACGAGACAAGTTGGGAGAGGTGCGCGTCGGCGAAGTCATGACGCCCGTCGCGCAGCTGTCCACCGTCACCCCGGAAGAGCTTGCGTCCCGCGCGTTGGACCTCCTCGTTCAGCGGGGTGTGAACCAGCTGCCGGTCATCAGCGGTGGGCGTCTGGTGGGCATGGTGAGTCGTGAGGACATCTTCAGATGGCTGGCCCTGCACGAGGGGGCCAGGTCCGACGCCCAGGTCGGTGGATAGGGACGCACCGATCACCCCTGTCTTGCGGCGGGTTTGGGCTTGCAACGCTTTGATTGCATTGCGTTGGTTCACCCAGGCTCGGCAACGAAGTCTCTCCGAGACCGCCGGGCAACTCCACAAGGACCTCCAGGCGGCACTTCTCCTCGGGCCTCTCCGAGGTCACGTCCCAATGCCATCCACCTCGGCAAAGAGCGGGGTGAGGGAAGCAGTCATGGTGGCAGCGACCTACATTCTCCGGGGTGGCGCTGGCCCAACGGCCGTTGCCGCCGCGGCATACACCCTCTGCGCCGGTCAGCCCTTCACCCTTCGACGTAGGGTCTCAGCTCCTCCGCAAACCCGGCGCGCAGGAGCTTGATGACCGCATTCTGCTGGATCTGGCGCACGCGCTCCCGGGAGACATCGAACCGGTCCCCGATCTCGCTGAGGGTGTACTCCCGCTCCGCCCCGATCCCAAAGCGCAGGGCGAGCACCTCCGCCTCCCGGGAACCAAGCAAGCTCAACATGTCTCTGACCTTCTGCTCCAGCCCGCGGCCGACGGCCGCAAACTCCGGCGACGCCGTCCCCTGATCCGGGATCAGGTCGCCCAAGGCCGTCTCCTCGTCGTCGCCCAGCGGGGTCTGCAGGGATACTGTGCCTCTGCCGATCTGCTGCAGCTCACGCACCTTGTCCGCCGGGAGGTCGAGGTGTTCCGCCAGCTCATCGATGCCGGCGTGCCGTCCGGTCGTCAGCGCGATCTCGCGCGAGGCCCGCCGCATCTTATGGATGCGCTCCTGCACATGAACAGGTACGCGAATGCTGCGGGACTTCTCCTGGATCGCACGGGTGATCCCCTGCCGGATCCACCAATGGGCATAGGTGGAGAACTTGAACCCCCGCCGGTAATCGAACCTGTCCACCGCCCGCATCAGGCCGACGTTTCCCTCCTGGATGAGGTCGGGAAACGAAAGCCCGCGGCCACGGTACTGGCGGGCCACAGAGATGACCAGCCGAAGGTTGCCCTTGATCATCGCATCCCGTGCCCGGCGGGCATGGGCCCTCCCCCGGCTCAGCAGAGCGCCGAGGCGCTTGATCTCAGGCAGCGGGAGTACCGCCGCCTTCTCCAGACGTTGCAGCTCTTCGCGGGCACCGCGTAGGGCCAGCTTGTCTCCCTCGGCGCCCTGGCCTGCAAGCAGCCCCTCCCACCAAGCGGTGTCACCCGGATCGTCCAGGCCGGTGTGCAAGGCATCTCGTGGCAGGCCCCAACCATCCGCGCAGATGCGGCCGATCAAGCGCTCCTGTCGCCTAACGTCCGACACCAGGCGGTCCAGGACATGAGCGAGTCGCTCTAGGCCTGCTTGCGAAAAGGCGACTTGGGCCAAGGCGTCCCGGAGGGCTCCCCGCGCTCGATCCGCCTCCCCGCTGGCCACGCCGTGCCTGGCGCAGACGCCGGCCAACGCGGCCTGAAGCCGCGCAACGTCGGAAAAGCAGCGCGTCAGAGAGCCCAAGTCGGCGGCATTCGAGGATGAAGATGCCTCAGACTCACCGGCCTCTTCCGACGCATGCTCCATCTCCTGGGGCCGCTCGGCGACGAGCGCCCCCAACGGGAGCCGTCCCTGCCGAACGCTGTCGAGCTCGCGGCAAGCCTCCGCTGCGACGAGGGGACAGGCGACCAGCGCCTGGGCAACCATCCGCCGTCCCCGCTCGATATCCATGGCCAGCTCGACCTCTTGCTCTTTCGTGAGCAGACCATAGGCCTCCATGTCTTTCAGGTAGTTGTGCAAGGGATCCCGGCTCGGCTCCGAGCGTCTCGGAACCCCGGTCAGGACCTTCCGCCCGCGCGGGTCGAGGTCCCCCGGGCCGCTGTCCGAGACGTACAGGTCGTCATTCACAGGGTCTGACGAGTCGTCCGCCCCCACTCGCCATCCCTGCAGGAGCCCACCCGTGCCGCCGGCAAGGCCGGCCGCCTCCTCCACCTCCTCCGGAACATCAATCGCGTCGGTCTCGATCAGGCTCTCGGCTAAATTCATCAGGCTATAAGAGTCAGTAACGTTTGCTCGGTGGGGGAAGCGCTGACCCATTCTGGAGCTGGCCGAGTGTGCGCAACCAAACGAATCGGGGTCGATCAGCACTTCCTCAGAACTGCTCTGAGCAGTTACCAGTAGGACGCCGTAAGCGCTCTACGGTTCCCGAAAGACTCCTCCGTTCGGTGAGCCCGACAGAAGTGGTCGCTTCGACCGCCAGGAGATGGACCCGGTGGACGGCATCCTGGTGTTGGACGCAGGCATGCCCATTCGTGCGGCCGGCTCCCGGATGGGGCGCTCGGCGTGAGCGGCACCCCGGCGGCAACAAGGATGAGTCCTGGGCCGCCGCTGCGGTCAAGGGCCTGCAGGATCGGCTGGACTTTGCGGACTGAGGAAGGCCGCTAGAGTCAGGGCGACTGCGGTCTGCGTAGCCGGCTACGGCACCACGGCTAGGCCCCTGGGAAGCACTGCTCGATTCCGATCAGAGGCTGGCCGACGGCAGGCACTCCAGTCGAGGCGGTGCAATACCGGTAGCGCGGGAAGATGGGACTAAGGCGATTTCTGTCAAAGCTTAGGCTGCGGCTTGGCGGTCGGACCCAGGTCGTTTCTCGAGCCACCCTTCCAGCGCCCCCCGCTGCCGGGAGCACAGCAGCTGACCGTATATGCAAAGTGCCTTGGCAACCCGCTCCGGAGTGTGCACGCTTATAGACTCATCGTTCGCGAAGACGGAGAGGCGCCGAATCGAGGCATGCAAGTAGGCATGGGTGCGGACGTGCTTGCCATTCGCATAGCTTTCGACCACCCTGCACAGCCGGATGAAGGCGCCGGCATCGGTGGCATACAGGTCCGACCCCTGGCGATTGCCAGCCGTTTCAGACTGAGTCGAGTTCATCGGCTTTCTCCCCAAAGAGCAAGGCAGAGGCTCCGGAGGGACATGGCGGGTGCGCCCGGTGACGACCCGCCCGTCCCGGGAAGAGCTCTACAAGATGTGGGCCAGCAGCCCCGCCCTGAAGGAAGGCCGTCCGCGATCCGGCGTTGCGATCCGCTCAAGCCTCCGCTCGGAAAGGTTTCTTCGGGGGGAATCGACTCCGCCGACCATGCCGGCGTCGCGCCGCGTTTCTCGCCAACTGTCGTCATCGTGTGACAGCCGCGCCCGGACAGGAGGACGGCTGCATGCGAAAGCCTGACACAGCTCACAAAGTCAGCCACTCAGGTGTCCGGGACCGTGCTCCCGCCTCGCGGCCGTTTGGCGTCCGGACCCCGATCAGCTGGCCCGGAGAATCGCCTGGATACGTGCCTCGCGGATCATCTGCTGGATCTGGGCGGGCTGCGCGACGTCCGCGGCAATGGCACCCACGTCCACTGCCATCACGGCCCCGAGAACGCGCCGCAGATGCTCCGCCTGGGGGTATTCCCGCTCCTCGTAGCCCGTGCGACCCCGGTAGTCGGCCTCGCAGGCGGCCAGCGCCTGCGCAAACCGCTCCGGACGGCGGAAGGCGTCCATGCCCTCCAGCAGATCGAGAACGGTCCCCGGTCTCAGCTCCGTCACCTTGTGCACCAGGCCGTGATAGCGGGCGACCACCCGCGCCAGGGCGCAGCAGCGCTTAGGTACCTTCAGCCGTTCGCAGATGGCATCGAGCAGCACGACACTGCGTGCCTCATGTCCACGATGGCTCGGCAGGGTCTCCCGCGGGGTGGTGCCCTTGCCAAGGTCATGGGTCAGCGCCGCGAACCGCACCTCGATGCTCTCGGACAATCGGGCCGCCATATCCACCACCATCATGGTGTGGATACCCGTATCGATCTCCGGGTGCCACCGCGGCGGCTGCGGAACGCCGAACAGGCGGTCCAGCTCGGGGAACAGCCGGGACAGGGCGCCGCAGGCCCGGAGCATCTCGAAGAAGCGGGAGGGCCGCGCCTCCCCCAGAGCCTTCGCGAGCTCCTGCCAAACCCGCTCCGGGACGAGGGCATCCGCCTCGCCACCTTCCACCATGGCCCGCATAAGGGCCATGGTCTCATTCGCAACGGCAAAGCCCAAGTCCGCATACCTGGCGGCGAAGCGGGCCACCCGCAGAATGCGCACCGGGTCTTCGACGAAGGCATCCGAGACATGGCGGAGCAGGCGGGCCTCCAAGTCCGCGCGTCCCCCGTAGTAGTCGATGAGGTTCCCCTGCTCGTCCTCCGCGAGCGCATTAATGGTCAGGTCCCGACGGCGGAGATCCTCCTGCAGGGTGACATCCGGATCGGCGTCAACGGCAAAGCCCCGATAGCCGGCGGCGGTCTTCCGCTCCGTCCTGGCGAGCGCATACTCCTCTTTCGTATGTCCTCGTCGACCCCGGGCACCTTATCCGCAAGGAGCTCCGCGACGTACATGACGCCCGCCGCGAGCATCACGAGTGGGTCGCACAACACTTGCAGCCCCGGCGGGAGAGTCATGTGCCCGGTGGCGTTCAGGAAGCCGAGCACCAGGATGGTGGCGTACAGGTTGATGCCGCTCGCCCAGCCGGCCCCCATGGTGAGGGCAAGCGTTTGCGTCAGGTTCTCCATGCCGTTGCTCCTGCGGACAAGAGGTCCCGACATTATAGCGGCCGGCACGGGGGGGATTCGGCCACCCGTCCCCATCGTATAGAATCGCAGCACAGGCACGGCCCCCGAGCCGCCCCCACTTTTCAAGGAAAGATGCCATGCGCTTCGTCGGGTACCTCTTCCTCCTGGCGCTCATCGCCTTTGGCGTCTGGCCCTACCACCAGGCCTTCCGCCTGGACCAGGCCCTGGGCAAAAATGCACGCCACATTTGGATGCGGTTGGAGCACAACAGCTGGCGGATGACGGACATCATTCTGTAGACCCAGAAACAGTCGTAGGTCGGGTTAGGCGTGCGTGGAACGACTGATGACTTCTGCGCAACGCCTCGGCCCACGCCGTAACCCGACATCCGGGCACGTATCGTCGGGTTACGCTGCGCTAACGGCCATGGCGTCAGCTCCCCCCCAGAGAATGTAAGTCGCTGCCACCATGACTGTTTCCCTCAACCCGGCCCTCTCCCAGTGGGCGAGGGTGACAGGGAGCGCGCTACGCGCGGCTTTCATCGTAACCCGACCTGCATGGAAGTACCTTCACGATCTCTTTTCCCTTACCCATCGCCGAGCCAGCTCAAGCAGCGAGGGACAGGGTCTCCACCGTGCCTCGGTTCTTCTCCTTGAGCAGGATCTTGAAGGAGTCGAGGGAGTAACCCGTCACGCGGATCAGGCGTTTGATCACCTCGATGAGGATCGGGGGATCCAGACCGGCCTCGGCGTAAAGGGCCTCGGCGATGGGCAGCGGATCGCCGAGGGAATCGGGCACGCGGGCAAACAGAGGATTGCTCTCGTATTGGAGACCGGCGGCGACATCCGCCAGATGCGAGATCTTCTCCGGCGCACGCGCATACAGCTCTTGCAGCAATGCCTCGTAGAAGAGCGGCCAGGCCGAGGCGCTGGTGAAGGTCTGGCCCGAGAGGACGAAGCCAAAGGGCACCTTTTTCTCGAGCTCCCTCGCCAGCTTGGCGTCTGGCGCCAGCTTGGCGTCTTGGACCATCGGGGCGCCGGTGGCAGCGGGCGGCTCCGAGGTCGGGGCGGGTGGCGTTGGCACCTCCACAGCGGCGGCGGGCTCGGGCTTGGCGGTGCCGGCCCCCGGGCCGCTCTGAGGCCAACCCCGAAGGAGGGCCAGCATATCGGCTGCCGCCCGTTCCAGCTGCTGCCGCCGTTCGTTGTAGCTCTGCTTGAAACGAACGCCCTCCTCCAGGGCGGCGGAATCATCGTGGTTGATGGCGTCCCAAATGGCTCCCGACAGCACCTCGAGCTGGGGCCGGGTTTGCTCCAGCTGCTGTCTTACCGCACGCAATGTCTCGTCGATACCGGCCTGCTTCGCCATCTCTTTACCACCCCGCTTCTCGCTCGTCTGGCCTGCCTGAGGTTCCCACGCACCGGGCAAGTCCGAACCGCGCGTGCTTTGTCTCATTATGTCGTTGCCTCCTCGAGGGAACCAATAAGTTGCGCATATGAGGACATATAGACTATTCGATGAGTTTAATCCCCCCCGGAAAGAGCCCAGCACTTTGCCGAGGTTAGGGTCCAGGGGCCTCCCGCGGCAGGACCAGACTAAGGCGATTTCTGTCAAATCTTATACCGTCTTGCTTGTGCTTTCGCCCGCCTTCGGCGTCGCGCCGCCAGTCACAGAGCCCGGCTATGCTCCTGGCGGCGCTCCTTGAAGGCGAACGAAAATCCGGCGCAATCCCGCATAAGATTCTCCGGCTATCGCCTAATCACCATCCTGCTCCATCTCCGCTTCGACGAGCTCACCGGCGAAGGCCTCCCTCACCTGCGCATATACCCGACCGGGCTCCGCCTCGTACCGGCGGGAGAAATGAAATGGGACCAGCCGACGGACTTGCGACGCCGCTGCGACCTCGCCGCACGCCCGGGCGGTCAGGTGACCCGTCCGGCGGGCCTGCGGGGCATCCTCCTCGCAGAAGGCGGCCTCGCAAAAGAGGACATCCGCACGCTGCGCGAAGGCCGTCAGGCGCGCCCGATTCTCGGGTGTGTCGCAGAGGTCCGTTGCGTAGGCCAAGCGGCGGGGCGGATCGCGTCTGACCAGCTCCTCCCCCAGGACCTGCGCGCGTCTGAGCTGTCCGTCGGGCAACCGGATCCAGGCCGCGTCATCCCCCGCAGCAAGCGCGCGCTTGAGCTTGCCGACCCAGGGCCCTTCGGGAAGGCCGAGCTCCGCCAGCCTTTCGGGGCGGACATGGAGCGTCGGGGCGGTGTCCAGGGCAAAGGCAAGCACCGGGATCCCGTGGTCCAAGGTCACCGCCCGTACCCGAAAACCAGGCTCGTCGAGCAACACCCCGTTGGCGGCGACGGAGGTCTCCCCCAAGTGCTCGCAATCTCCCTGACCGACCCTGAGCCGGAATCGGTGCAGGGTCGAGCTTTCGAGCTCCGCGATCTCGAAGGGCGGCCCCTCCTCTCCGATCCGGTCCCACCGAATGCCGGCGACAAAGGCCGCCACATGCCTCGCCAGACCCGGCGGCCCATAGAGCCTGCACAACCCCGGCTGACCGAGGCGTGAGCGCAGAAACCAGAGGAATCCCCCGATGTGGTCCATGTGGGCATGGGTGATGAAGCAGTCGCTCACCTGATGGGCGATCTTGGCGGGGAGACGGCCGCTGTCGCCCAGGTCGAAGAGGATGCTGCGCCGTTCCTGGCGCAATCGGATGTGGAGCAACGGATCACCGAACAGGCCGTTGACCAGGGCAGCGCTGGCCGCGCCGAGATGGGCAAAAAGGGGAAGCCGTACCCGCTGGTCAAACAAGGAGGCCAGCTCCGGCGGCAACCGCGCCGACTGCCCGTCGGGTACAGCACCCCGCACCGTGCTGAGCAAACCGTCGGGGCCACGCACCGCATCCCGAACCACCAGGGACACCCATTCCGCCGATTTCGGCCCCACGGGCACGAGACGGGCCCGCAGGCGGCCCCCCGAGAGGGCCTCGGCCTCCCCCAGCGCAGCAACCTCGCCCGCCTCGTCCAGAACTGCGATCTGATGCCCCGCCCAATGCCGCGAAAGGCGCGGGGGAACCCCCTCCAGACGCAGGCCCCAGAGGTCGATCGCGTGCCCCTCGGCGGCCGCAAGCCATCGGTCCCACTGGACGGTGCGCTCCCGAGCCCGCTGCCGCTTCGTGCGTCGTCGGGCGAGCGGCGAAGGCCGGACGATGTAGACGGGAACGCGCAGCCCCGCGAGGGCCGACCGGGCCGCTTCGGCCTCGGCGCCTCCCTCGGGCAAGATGGCGAGCACCGCCTGCGCTCCCACCGCATCCACTATTCCTAGGAGCAGCTCGGCGGCCGCCGCACCTCGCACGCATCCGGGGGCATCGATCAGCATGGTCCCCTGCTCCGCAACTGCAGCCGCGATCCGGCGCAGCGCCAGCACCGCCGGCAGCCGAAAACGCAACGGATCCAGGCTGCACAGCGGCACCCGGCGCCGAATCACCCAGCCACCCCCGCCCCAGCAGCCGAGACTCAGCGTCCCGGGAAGCCCGAAGGCTGGCGAGCCCGGATCGGCCGCAATGCCCCAGCAGCGTCGGCCCCTGACCTCCAGGCTGACCGCCAGGGCGGCAGCGAGCGTCGACTTACCGGTCCCTGCCGGACCCCAGATCACCAACCGCCGGCCTTCCGCGAGCAGCTCCGCGGCGATGCCCGCCGTTTCGGTTGCAACAGATCGCGGGTGCAAGGGAAGCACTGATTTATTCGGCAGCGGGGGGAGCGTATCCAATGAAATCAACGCACTGCAAGGCCATAGGCAAGGGAAAACGCGACTGATCAGTGCTTCCCAAGGCCACGCCGCTTGGCTCAGCTGGGTCGGGCACAGTCGAAGCTTCGTTTCGGTTGACTCCGCATCTCAGAAACACGGCTGCCAAAAGTTGATCGGCTAGCCCTTGACCAGCTTGTCATAGTCGACCAGCAAAAGACGACAGGTAGGAGACCGCCAGGCCATGTTTGCCGCCGGAGGCAGAGACAGACTGACGGTGTTCTCAAGGGCGACCCCGATATGGGCGAAGGTGCCCGGTCTCCCCATACGGCGGGCTGACCAGATGGCGCCCCGGCCCAGCATAACCCAGCCCTCCTCCATGGGTGCCCCGCACGGGGGACAACGACAATCCCGTCGGTCCCATAGCCCAAGAGCTTCAGCAACCGTGCGCGTCTTCCGCTGTATCCGTCGCACGATCCAGAGGAGCGCCACGAGGGAGCCCAGCGCAAGCAGCACCGGGACGAACAGCAATCCTCCGACTTGCATCACCGTTTTCTAAGAACCGAAACGTGTATCATTTGCCCTTTCTTGCTAGACCGGGTCGCCTTGGACGGGCTGAGTGCAGGGGGCAAGCCGTTCAACGTCCTAGGGCGGGCCTGATCAATCCCGCTTTTCCGTGCCTATGACCTTGCAACGTGTCGATTTCATTGCGTCCGTTTAGCCGGTCTCCGAGATTAGTGCTTCCCTAGCGGCGAAGATCCGGGCGTCGCAGTGACACCCTTTCTTGGCAAGCTGACCTCGGCAGTCTACCC
>JARRNE010000013.1:0-12744 GCA_037385305.1 Chromatiaceae bacterium
CCGGTGCGCGCCAGCTCGGGCAGGGCAAGCGGCCATCCCTTGGCGACCTGCTGATTACCACGGAAAACGCACACCGCCTCGCCGATCGGCTGTCGGAGATGCGCGGGGCCGCCATGAAGGTCGGACAGCTGCTCTCGATGGAGAGCGGCGAGTTGCTGCCGCGGGAGCTGAGCGAGGCGCTTTCGCGGCTGCGCGAGAGCGCCCATTTCATGCCCCTTGGGCAGGTGGGTTGGCTGCTGGACCGAGCCTGGGGGGCGGACTGGCAGAAGCAGTTTCGGCGCTTCTCTTTCACCCCGTTGGCCGCCGCCTCCATCGGGCAGGTGCACGCCGCCGAGCTGCGGGACGGCACGCGGCTCGCCATCAAGATCCAGTACCCGGGCATCCGCAAGAGCATCGACAGCGACGTGGACAATGTGGGCGCGCTGCTCCGGCTCGTGAGACTGATTCCCCGCGAGCTCGATTTCAGGCCCTTGTTGGCCGAGGCCAAGCGACAGCTCCACGCCGAGGCCGATTACCTGCAGGAGGCCGGATTCCTGCACCGCTTCGCCGACCGCCTGGCTGGGGACACGCGGTTTGCGGTGCCAACGGTCATCGAGCCGCTGACCACGCCGGAGGTCCTGACCATGACATACCTCGACGGCGAGCCCATCGAGAGCCTGGGCGAGGCCGCTTCGTCGGTGCGCAATGCCGCCGCAGGCGCCTTATTCGAGCTGGCCTTGCGGGAGATGTTCGACTGGGGGCTGGTGCAGACCGACTCGAACTTCGCCAACTTCCGGTATCGGGTTGCGGACGGCCAGCTGCAGCTGTTGGATTTCGGAGCCACCCGGGAGTATCCGGCGGAACGACGGCAGGTCTTCCGCGCCCTGATGCGGGCAAGCATCGACGGGGACGAAGCGGCAATGGCTCGGGCAGCGGCGGCCGTGGGCTACATCGCCGAAGATGATCCCCCGGCCCACCAGACAAGCACCCTGGCGCTGCTGCGCGCAGCGACCGAGCCGGCTCAGATCGAGGGCAGCTACGATTTCGCCTCAGCCGACCTGGCGGTGCGCCTGGGCGAGATGCTGGTGCGACTGCGCCTGCACGAAAGGTTCAGCCGCATCCCTCCGCCGGACGTGCTGTTCCTGCACCGCAAGCTCGGCGGTCTCTACCTGCTGCTGACTCGCCTGCGGGCACGCATCGAAGTTCGCGCCCTGGTGATGCCCTTCCTCGGTGCGGGCGACAACGGGCTTGTGCGGCCGCAGGCGCCAGTTGAAGCCTCATCCTTCCGGCCAACGTCCGGTCTCCCGGCTGCCTTCGACGAGATGGCAACCGGTCGTCCCAACGTACTGCCCCAAAAGGCTGTCCCGGATGATGCGGGATTGTCGCTCGCCCTGCAGGAGTAACCCGCATCGACACGGACGATCGAGATGTCTTCGGGACCAGCTCCCCGCGGGTTCTGTAGAATGACGCCACGCTCGCGATAGCGCATCGGCTAGACCGTTTGCCCCGGAACGGTGTCTAACGTGCCGCTCCCTTCGCGGCGTTCTTCCCTGCTTCAAGTGTCTTGCACAAAGGAGCGCACGCCATGAATCTCCCCAAGAACATCGGTGCCACCGACCGTAACGTTCGGCTCGCCGCTGCCGGCATCCTGATCCTGTTCGGCATCATCATCGGCAAGGCGATCCTGACCATACTGGGCCTGGTAGTCCTGGCTACGGCGGCCGTGGGCACCTGCCCGGCCTACATCCCGCTGAACATCAACACCAAAAAGGAAGGGGACTCCTGACCGCTCCCCTTCGGGGCAGGCACGTCGCAAATGCTCCTCGATCTCGAGGGGCCGTCTGCCCGCGGGCATCTCTCGCCCGCTGTCACCACGCAGTACCCGGGTACCTCGGTCAACGCACGAGGCCTGAGCAAGGTCTCGCGGTGGTCATCCTGGGCGGCATCCTCCGGAGCTCCGTCCTCTCCAGGAACCCCCTCCCCGCCCTCTACCTGCGCTGCCAACGGCCCTAAGTGGCGTATGTGTCCCCCCGCGTAACCCCCGGAGGAACGACGACGATCGCCGCGGAGGGAAACGCAGGTCACACCAGCCTGCGCCGCGCATGAGGACGGTCCATTCTGGCGCAGCCCGACCTCGCGGGCGAGCGAGGGCGGCCGCCCTCCCCCTCGCCCCGGCCCCCCTGCGGGTCAACCTTGTTGTAGCGCGATCCGCGCCCAGGTATCCCGAAGGCCCGCGGTACGGTTGAAGATCACCCTGTCGGGCAAAGAGCTCGGATCCACCACGAAGTAGCCCTCCCGCTCGAACTGAAACCGATCCCCCGGCGCGGCGGCGGCAAGCAACGGCTCCACCCGGCAGTGGGTGAGGGTGCGCAGGGCGTCCGGGTTGATGTCCGCGAGAAAGTCGCCCTTGCCCGCCCCCGGCTCAGGGACCTGGAACAGGCGGTCGTAGAGCCGCACCTCCGCCACTGCGGAATGGACCGTGGAGACCCAATGGATGACTCCCTTGACCTTGCGCCCCTCCGGGTTCTTGCCGAGGGTCGCCGGATCGTAGCTGCAGCGTAGCTCCACCACCTCGCCGGTCTCGTCCTTGATGACCTGATCACAACGGATGACATAGGCGTGGCGCAGCCTGACCTCGCCCCCGGGGACCAGCCGCTTGAAGCCCTTGGGCGGCACCTCGGCAAAGTCCTCACGATCGATGTACAGCTCACGGCCAAAGGGGATCGTCCGGCTGCCCATCGACTCGTCCTTCGGGTGATTGGAGGCTGTCAGGCCCTCGGTCTGGCCCTCGGGATAGCTCTCGATCACCACCTTCAGGGGATGCAGAACCGCCATGGCCCGAGGGGCGGTCCGGTCCAGGTCCTCCCGGATGGCGTTCTCCAGCATACCCATCTCCACCAGATTGTCGGCCTTGGTCACGCCGATCCGCTCGCAGAAATCCCGGATCGCCGTGGGTGTATAGCCCCGCCGGCGCAGCCCCGCGATGGTGGGCATGCGCGGGTCGTCCCAGCCCTCGACGAAGCCCTCGTCCACCAGCTGGGTGAGCCGCCGCTTGCTCATCACGGTATATTCCAGGTTGAGTCGGGAGAACTCGATCTGGCGGGGCTTGCAGGGTACGGAGACCTTGTCCACCGCCCAGTCGTACAGGGGACGGTGATCCTCGAACTCCAGGGTGCACAGGGAGTGGGTGATGCCTTCCAGGGCATCCGAGATCGGGTGCGTGTAATCGTACATGGGGTACAGACACCACTCGCTCCCGGTCTGGTGATGCACCACCCCATGGCGAATCCGGTAGAGAACCGGGTCGCGCATGTTCAGGTTCGGGGAGGACATATCGATCCTGGCCCGCAGGGTCTTGGCGCCGTCTGGAAACTCCCCCGCCCGCATCCGTCGGAAGAGGTCCAGATTCTCCTCGACCGTCCGGTTACGGAAGGGGCTCTCCCTGCCCGGCTCGGTCAGGGTCCCGCGGTATTCCCGCACCTGCTCGGCCGTGAGCTCGCAGACGTAGGCCAGCCCTTTCTCGATGAGCTCGATGGCGAACGCGTAGAGCTGCTCGAAGTAATCGGAGGCAAAATAGAGCCGATCTTCCCAATCATAGCCAAGCCAATGCACATCCTCCTCGATCGCCTCCACGAACTCCCGGTTCTCCTTGTGGGGATTGGTGTCGTCGAAGCGCAGGTTGCAGGTACCGCCGAAATCCTCCGCCACGCCGAAGTTGAGCACAATAGACTTGGCGTGCCCGATATGGAGATACCCGTTCGGCTCCGGCGGAAAGCGTGTGGCGACCTTCGTGTGCTTACCGCTCGCAAGGTCCTCCTCGATGATCTGGCGGATGAAGTTGGTTCTGGAGGAAGCGGGCTTGTCCGTCATCGATGTGTTTCCGGGATGTTCGTCATTCGGCGCAGGCAAAACCGGAGAGATAGCTTGCGGGGCAGCCCCTCACTCGACGTCTGTCCGTCACGCCAACCCGGGCACTGCCGGCCCCGCCCTGCGGGTGACGTACGGATTCGATCAGGGATCTTGACGCCTCGACGCCTGCTGCAGTGATGCAGCATACTGGCTTCCGGGGAGCCCGAGAAGAGTGCTGCTCGGTCCGGCTCGAGGTACTGCCGCCGACACGAGCTTCGAGCTGGACGGTTTGGGAAACACTGGGGTACGCCGTTCGCCACAGCTCTCTTCCTGCGACTTGGATTCTCGGGTAAGGCGCTGACGCCATGGCCGTTAGGCTGTAAGCTGTCTCGAGGTCATTGCGGTTCTCAACACCGAGGTCATTGCGGTTCTCAACACCTAGGCACGGAGCTCAACAGCGGATGATTGTCCCTGCAAACGGTGCAAGCCGAGCAGAGGAACGCCCGGACTACGAGGACATCAGGAAGCCCGCGGCGATCGGCGTGATGCTCGAGGATATCGCCCATTCGCGCGCGCAGATTGCGTTGCTCACAGGGCAAAGCGACGAGCGCTATTCCAGCGCCATCGTCAGCGTTGACACCGGTCGCGGGACCTTTCTGATCGACGAGGTTCTTCCTCTGTCCGCCAATCGGAACCTCGTGGCAGGCATGCAGCTGCGCATTACGGCGAAGGTCCGAGAAGTCGACGTCTCCTTTAGGACCCTTATCGTCCAAGCAAACCGGCGCGATGGCGGACTGCATGAGCTGCAGGTACCAACCAGCATACGCCGCTACCAGAAACGAAGCTTCTACCGCGCGAAGTGCTCGCAGGGAGGTGAGGTGCGCCTGCGCCGCGCGGGTGAGACCCGGGAAGAGGTCCTGACGGCGCAGCTTCGGGACCTCTCGATCGGCGGGGTCGGGCTCAGGGTGCCGTTGCCGGCTCCACCCTATCTGCAGGTAGGCGTTGTCTTTCCCGATTGCGAGATCATCCTCGACCGGCGCACCGTCGTTCGATGCGCCACAGAAATCCGCCACCTGGAGGTCTCGCGGCAGTCTCGCTTCGCGATTGCCGGCTGCCGTCTGCTGAATCTCGACGCGGCGGCCCAAAACGCGCTCGCACGGGTGGTGGCGCGATTGGAGCTGGAGCAGCTGGCGCGGCGCAAGTAACCCCGAATCGGGAAACTGCCGCTCAGATTGCGATGCGTCTCTGCGCCGCGCGTTGCGAAGCCGCGTCAGGCCGATGCCTCACGCTCTGCGATGAAGCCCAGGGCCTTGTCGATGCGGCGAAGGGTCGCCTCCTTACCCACGAGGCGCAAGGTCAGGTCGATTCCGGGTGATGCCGCCCGCCCCACAATCGCGACGCGCAAGGGCTGGGCGACTTTCCCCATGGTCACCCCGAGCTCCGCGGCTACGCGCTCAACCGTCCGCTCCAGGGTCTCGGGCTCCCAGTCCTCGAAGGCGAGCATCTCGAGCCCCGCCCGGAGGCGCTCCAACGGCTCCCGTGCCACCGGGCGCAAGTGCTTCTTCGCCGCCTGCTCGTCGTAGGTGCCAAAATCCTTGTAGGCGAAGAGGCTGATCTCAGCCAGCTCCACCAGTGTCTTGGCCCGCGCCTGCTGGACCTGGACCAGCTCGAGCAGGTCGGGCCCGGCGGCAGGGTCGACCCCAAGCCGCCCCAGGTGGGGGCTCAGCAGCCGGGCGAGACGGCCCGGGTCCGCGTGCCGCAGAGAGTGCTTGTTGAGCCAGAGGAGATTGTCGGTGTCGAAGGCCGAAGGGGCTTTGTTGACCTGGTCGATTCCGAACAGATCGATCATCTCCTCCAGGGAGAAGACCTCGCGATCCCCATGGGACCAGCCGAGACGCACCAGGTAGTTCAGGAGCGCCTCGGGAAGGAATCCCTGGTCCCGATAGGCGATCACGCTCACCGCCCCGTGGCGCTTCGACAGGCGCGCCCCGTCCTCCCCCAGGATCATGGGGACGTGGGCATAGCAGGGCGGCTCCCGCCCGATGCCGCGCAGGATGTTGATCTGACGGGGGGTGTTGTTCAGGTGGTCGTCGCCGCGGATCACATGGGTGATCTCCATGTCGGCGTCGTCCACCACCACCGTCAGGTTGTAGGTGGGAGAGCCGTCGCTGCGGCGGATGATGAGGTCATCCAGCTCCTGATTGCTGAACAGCACCTTGCCGCGAATCAGGTCGTCCACCACCACATCGCCGTCGTCCGGGTTGCGGAAGCGGATGACGTGGGGCTTGTTGGGATCGACCCGCAGGCTGCGGCAGTGGCCATCGTAGCGCGGCTTGAGCTTCTTTGCCATCTGCTCCTCGCGCAGGGCGTCCAGCCGCTCCTTCGTGCAATTGCATCGGTACGCGAGCCCCTTGCCCAGAAGCTCATCGATGACCGCGTCGTAGCGTTCGAACCGCTTCGTCTGAAAGAAGGGGCCTTCGTCATACTCCAGGCCCAGCCATGCGATGCCCTCGAGGATAGCGTTAACGGACCCCGGCGTGGAGCGCTCCAAATCCGTATCCTCGATCCGCAGCACGAACGCCCCCCCGTGCTTGCGGGCGAAGAGATAGGAGAAGAGCCCCGTGCGGACACCACCCACGTGGAGGTAGCCGGTCGGTGACGGGGCGAAGCGGGTGCGGACGGTCATGGCGTTCGTGAGGAGAGGCTGGTTGCAGCGAAGGGGGATTCTAGCAAAGCCGATCCGCCGGGCGAGATAGCACGCTCAGTCCCAGGACCTCCGTCTGGGGCCGCGGGCCGAACGGCGCTTGGCGTCGCCCCTGCCTTGCCTTGTCTGCAAATGTCCACCGGCCAGGCCTTCCTTGTGGCAGGGGGCCCGGACGCCGGCCTTGTCCCAGGGCCCGCGGGGGCGCTTGGGTGATGTTGGCCGCTCCATGCCAGCCAGGGCGAGGAGACCGCCGGTCTCCTCGTCGGTCAGCTCCCGCCAATGCCCAGCGAGCAGGCGCGGACCGAGGGTCACATTGCCGTAGCGGATGCGGATCAGGCGGCTGACCCTGCAGCCGGCGGCCTCCCACAGACGGCGCACCTCCCGGTTGCGCCCCTCCCTGAGCACCGCCTGGTACCAGTGGTTGGCACCGGCACCCCCCGCCTCGGCAACCCTGTCGAAACGGGCCGGCCCGTCCTCCAGCTCGATCCCTTCCGTCAGGCGCCGCAGGGCCTCGGGAGTAGTCTCACCGAGGATACGCACCGCATACTCACGCTCCACCTCCCGGGAGGGGTGCATCAGGCGATTCGCAAGCTCCCCCTGATTGGTCAGCAGCAGCAGCCCGGAGGTGTTGATGTCGAGCCGCCCGACGGCGATCCAGCGCCCGGACGTGAGGCGGGGCAGCCTGCGGAACACCGTCGGCCGCCCGGCCGGGTCCGAGCGGGTCACGACCTCCCCCTCCGGCTTGTTGTAGGCGATGACCCGCAGCCACACGCCCCGGCGACGGTCGATGTCTTTGCCGTCGACCCGAATGCGGTCCCGGGGGCTCACCCGGTCCCCGAGCTTGGCCGCCTGACCGTTCACCCGCACCCGGCCTTCGCTGATCCAGCCCTCGATCTGCCGGCGTGAGCCGAGCCCCGCGTCCGCCAGTGCCTTTTGCAGGCGCACGCGCTCCTCCGCCGGCGGCCGCGAGCCGGCCCGACGATCAGCCATCCCGGCCAGCCTCCGGGGTCGGGACCACGACCGGAGGGGAAGGGTCACCCTGCGCCGGGGACTCGTCCATCTCCCCGAGGTCCAGCTCGTCACCGAGGAGCTCAGGGTCCCGGATCTCGGCCAGGGTCGGCAGATCGTTCAGGGAGCGCAGGCCAAAGTAGTCCAGGAACTTGCGGGTGGTGGCATACAGGGCGGGGCGCCCGGGCACGTCCCGATGGCCGACGATGCGGATCCATTCCCGCTCGGCGAGGGTCTTGACGATGCTGGTGCTGACGGAGACCCCCCGGATGTCCTCGATCTCCCCGCGGGTGATGGGCTGGCGGTAAGCAATGAGCGCCAGGGTCTCCAGCAGTGCACGGGAGTAGCGGACAGGCTTCTCCTCCCACAGGCGCCCCACCCAGGGCGCCACCTCCCTCCGCACCTGGACGCGGTAGCCGCCAGCCACCTGGACCAGCTCGATCCCGCGTTCCGCATAGTCCGCCTCGAGCGATGCCAGGGTCTCGAGGACCTGATCCCGGTCCGGCCGCTCCTCTTCCCCGAAGAGCCCCAGCAGCTGATCCGGGGTGAGGGGACCGCCCGCCGCCAGCAGCGCCCCCTCGATGATCTGCTTTAGCCCGAACGCCCCGGTCATGCCTCGCCCCCGCGCAGGCGTACATGGATCGGGGCGAAGGGCTCCGCCTGGACCAGCTCGATGGACGCAGCCTTGATCAGCTCCAGGAGGGCGAGGAAGGTGACGACGACGCCCGCCCGCCCCTCCCTCAGGTCGAACAGGTGGGCGAAGGGCACGAAGCCGCCCGCCTGCACCCGTTCCAGCACCAGGGACATGCGCTCCCGCACCGACAGGGCCTCCCGCTCCACCCGGTGGCTGGTGAACAGGTCCGCCCGGGCGAGCACGCCCCGCAGGGCAAGGAGCACCTCCCGCAGGTCCACCTCGGGCGGCAATCGCCGCACATGCCCGGGCGGGACCTCCGCCTGCACCGCAAAGACATCCCGCTCCAGTCTCGGCAGCTCGTCCAACTCGACGGCCGCCCGCTTGAAGCGCTCGTACTCCTGCAGCCGGCGCACCAGCTCCGCCCGGGGGTCCTCCTCTTCCTCGGCCTCCGCCGGCCGCGGGAGCAGCATGCGTGACTTGATCTCCGCCAGCATGGCCGCCATCACCAGATACTCTGCGGCCAGCTCCAGGCGCAGCTCCTTCATCAGCTCCACGTACTCGATGTACTGGTCGGTGATGTCGGCGATCGGGATCTCGAGGATGTCCAGGTTCTGCCGCCTGATGAGATAGAGCAGCAGGTCCAGGGGGCCCTCGAAGGAATCGAGAAAGACCTCGAGGGCATCCGGCGGGATGTAGAGATCCTGCGGCAGCGCCATGAGGGGCGCCCCCTGCACGATGGCAAAGGGCATCTCCTGCTGGGCGGGCAGCTCGCCCAGGCGCGGCTCCACCTCCCCGCCCTGCTCGATCTCGCTCAACGCAGAATGAGGGACATGGCGTGGCGGACCTCCTCCATGGTCTCGCGCGCGAAGTCACGCGCCGCCTCGCAGCCGTCGTTCATGATGCTCCGCACCAGCTCAGGCTCCTGCTCCAGCTCCCGGGCGCGGGCCTGAATCGGCTTCAGCTCGGCGAGCACCGCATCGATCACCGGCTGCTTGCACTCGACACAGCCGATGCCGGCGGAGCGGCAGCCTTCCTGGACCCACTGGTGGGTCTGGTCGTGCGAGTACACGAGGTGGAGCTGCCAGACCGGACACTTCGCCGGCTCGCCCGGGTCGCTCCGGCGCACCCGGGCGGGATCCGTCGGCATGGTGCGCAGGGCCTTCTCCACATCCGCCGGGTCATCCCGCAGGGCAATCGTGTTGCCGTAGGACTTGGACATCTTCTGCCCGTCCAGCCCCGGCATCTTGGACGCCTTGGTGAGCAGAGGCTGCGGCTCCGGGAGGATGACCCGGCCTCCCCCTTCCAGGTACCCGAGCAAGCGCTCGCGGTCGCCCATGGTGATGTTTCCCTGGGACTCGAGGAGCGCCCGGGCCACCTCGAGGGCCTCCTGATCCCCCTGCTCCATGTAGCTGCGGCGCAGCCGATCGAACATCTTGGCGTTCTTCTTCCCCATCTTGCGCTTGGCCTGCTCCGCCTTCTCCTCGAACCCCGGCTCCCGCCCGTAGATGTGGTTGAAACGGCGGGCGATCTCGCGGGTAAGCTCCACATGGGCCACCTGGTCTTCACCCACAGGCACCAGAGCCGCCTTGTACATCAGGATGTCCGCGCTCTGCAGAAGCGGATACCCGAGGAAGCCGTAGGTGGCGAGGTCCTTCTCTTTCAGCTTCTCCTGCTGGTCCTTGTAGCTCGGGACCCGCTCGAGCCAGCCCAGGGGCGTGATCATCGAGAGCAGAAGGTGGAGCTCCGCGTGCTCCGGGACCCGGGACTGAATGAAGAGGGTCGCCGACCCCGGATTGATCCCGGCGGCGATCCAGTCCACCACCATGTCCCAGATGCTCGCCGGGATGATAGAGGGATCCTCATAGTGGGTTGTCAGGGCATGCCAATCGGCCACGAAGAAGAAACACTCGTACTCGTGCTGCAGTGTGAGCCAGCTCTTGAGCACGCCGTGATAGTGCCCGAGATGCAGGCGGCCGGTTGGGCGCATTCCGGAGAGGATGCGCGCGTTTTGCGCTGGTATGGAGTTCAAGACCGCGTTTCCTCAGCGATGACCGTTAGGTCAGAAACAGCTCGCGTACGATACCGGAGCCCGGCATGAGCGCGATCGTCGTCTGGATGACGGGATTGAGAACCCCCCCGAGGATCCCCGTGATCAGCAGCAAAACGAGCAGAATCAGCCCGTAAGGCTCCAGCTGTGAGAACCGGGCGGACCAGGCAGGGGGTAGCAGGGCATTGAGCACGCGGCCGCCGTCGAGAGGCAGCAGGGGAAACAGGTTGAGCGCCATCAGGATGACGTTAATCAGAACCCCGGCGGCACCCATGTACACCAAGGGCAGCGCAATCCATTGCGACGTATGCCAGAGCCCCAGACCCAGCTGCACCGCCAGGCCCCACAGAACCCCCATGACCAGGTTCGCTCCCGGCCCTGCCACGGCGACCAACGCCATGTCCCGCCGCGGGCGGCGGAGATTGCGGCCGTTGATGGGCACCGGCTTTGCCCATCCGAACAGGAACCCGGTGAGGAGAAAGGTGACGAGGGGAACGACGATTGTGCCCACCGGATCGATGTGCTTGAGCGGATTCAGCGTCACCCGCCCGAGCATGCTCGCCGTCTTGTCACCCAACAGGCTTGCCACCCACCCGTGCGCGGCCTCGTGCGCGGTGATGGCAAAGAGGACCGGCAGCACGAGGACCGCCAGGAGCTGGATAGTGTTCAAGGTGCTCATCCGGGCATTATAGCGGCCACGGTGCGGCTCAAGGCGATGGGCGTCGAACCTCTCCGACGACCCCCGACCCCCCGACAATTAATCACTCTGTTCAAAGATTGCCGGGTCCCCCTTCCCGGCGCGCACGACCCGCGGCGGCGACTCGGTCATGTCCACCACGGTGGTGGGGTCGAGCCCACAGAAGCCCCCGTCGATGACCAGATCGACCTGACGATCGAGGAGGTCCCGCATCTCGTAAGGATCCGTCAGGGGCAGCTCCTGCCCCGAAGGGATAAGGGTCGTGCTCAGGATCGGCTGATCCAGCTCCGCCAGCAGCGCCCGGCAGATGGCATTGTCCGGCAGCCGGATGCCGATCGACTTGCGCTTGGGGTGCAGCAGACGCCGAGGTACCTGCTTGGTCGCCCCATAGATAAAGGTGTAGGGCCCCGGGGTGAGGCTCTTGAGCAACCGAAAGGCCTGGTTGTCTATCCTGGCATAGGTGGCGATCTCCGAGAGGTCGCGGCACACAAGGGTCAGGTTGTGCTTCTCGTCCACCCGGCGGATCTGACGTACCCGCTCCATGGCGGACTTCTCCCCGATCTGACAACCGAGAGCATAGGAGGAATCGGTGGGATAGACGATCACCCCGCCCTCGAGCAGGATCTCGACGGAGCGCCGAATCAGTCGCGGCTGGGGAGTGTCCGGGTGTATCTGAAAGAACTGCGCCATCGGCTTCCTGCCCCGACGCCAATCAGCCGGCGGCGATCCGGGCGGCGGCCGGGAGCACCCAGTCCGCCCAGATCGGGGTGCAGCCCTCGGGCAGCGACGGGAGGCGTCCGAGCTCCAGCCAGGCGTCTTCCGGCCCATGGTAGTCGGAGCCGGCGGAGGCCAGGAGACGGTGCTCCCGGGCATGGCGGGCAAAGACGAGGCAGTCGTCCCGGCTGTGGCTGCCGGAAACTACCTCGATGCCGATTCCCCCCTCTGCTTTGAACTCGCCGATGAGCCGGCGGAGCTTGGTTGCGGAAAATCCGTACCGGGCGGGATGGGCGATGACCGCCCGGCCGCCTGCGCCGCAGATCCAACCCACCGCTTCCTCCAGCCGTGCCCACTCGCCGGGCACATGCCCCGGCTTGCCTTTCAGGAGAAACCGCCGGAACACGCCGCGGACGTCGTCCGCATGACCCTGCCGCACCAGGAACCGCGCAAAATGGGTGCGTCCCACCAAGCGGCCGTTCGAGAGGGCCCTCGCGCCCGCATAGGCCCCGCGGATTCCCGCCTTCTCCAGGCGTCGGCCGATCTCCTCGGCCCGCCACAGGCGATACTCCCGCAGCCGGGCCAGTCCCTCGTGCAGGGCGTCGTCGCCCGGGTCCAGGGCGAGTCCCACGATGTGGATGGAATGAGAATGGAGATCTAGCTGTACGGTCATCCCGCCATTCTAACTGAACCATCGCGGCGGCTGGTCCGACCAGCGTCGCCCCGACGCAAAACAACCCGGCCGCTTGGCCGCCCGACCGATACCGACCCACAAGGGGACCACCGATCAATCCCGCTTTCCCGCGCCTGTGGCCATGCAACGCGTAGATTCCATTGACTACGCTCGGCCAGCCTCCAAACAAATCGGTGCCTCCCAAGGGGCCGGCAAGCTCCCTTCTCGGCCGCCGATACCCCGCACCCCGGGACGGATGTATACATTCGTCATCTTTGGTTTTGGGTCTTCCGGCGGGCGGGTGCGCCCGGGCGGGGGACGCCGTGAACATGGCCCTGTACGCTTGACGGCAGCCGTCCGGGCTGCCGACAGCCCCGCCAGGGCGCGCCCGGCCCCTTCAACGCGCACCGAAAAAGTGATATGCGCTTGATATATTCGG
>JARRNE010000014.1:0-6229 GCA_037385305.1 Chromatiaceae bacterium
TCGCGGGGAGCCGGTGCCGTAGGCATTGTCCTCAGGCATACCTTCGGCATTCAGTGTCACCCGTTCGAACGGGTTCAGGTAACGAAACTCCGCGCCAAGCATCGGTCCCCGTTTGGCCATATAAGACGGGACCAGGGTGGCATCCATGTTGGGTGCGATATTCCAATAGTAGGGGACGCTGAGCTGGAAGCCGTTGGTGTTTGATGAACCGATCGAGGGGACGAGAAATCCGCTCCTACGTCGGTCATCGATGGGGAATTCGAGGTAGGGCGTGTAGAAGATCGGGACGTCGAGGACCCGAAGCCTTGCGTCCCGGGCAACCCCCATCCCCTCCGCCTGGTCGAGATCGAGCTTCGATGCCTGCAGGGACCAGGCATTTTGGCCAGGTCGGCAGGTCGTATAGGTCGCATTTCTGTACCGGGTCAGCGTCCGGCTGAGGAGATTCGCCTGGTCTGCGGTCCCGCGGGCGTTAATCGGCCCGGTCACCCGATACTGTGCGTTCGACAGGGTTCCCTGGTCCGAGCTGAGGTTAATCTCCGCCTGCGTGCCGACGGCGCGCACCCCCGGGTGCGCCAGATAGGCATCGCCGGTGGCCACTACCTCTGCGGTCTTACGATCGTAAGTCATCTTATCGGCGATCACTTCTTCGGGGCCACGATTCGCCTGGGCATTGCCGGAGAGGGTCAGCAGCTCTGTTGTCTGGTTGTAGGTAGCGTTGTCGGCGCTCAGGCTTATCGGTTCGTCCTTGTTGGGTATGGGTGGCAGCACCCCCCGGCCGGATGGACCCCTGCCGCGGCCGTGTCGTCCTCGGCCCAGGCCGCAGTACCTCCAGGGCAGCCCCTGATAAAGACGGGCTACTGTCGCGGGGCTCACCTGGCTGCCTGGGGCGGCTGCCCGGTGCGGGGTAGGCTGGCTTGCCGGGGCCCCTGCCGAGCAGCTCGTCGGGTGTGTCCCCTCGCTGGCATGACGACGGTCGACCGATGCTACACGGCCCGCCGGGCTATCGCCGGGTGGGGGCTGGGCCGAGCTTGTGTCCAGCGATGGTTTGATCGGCATCTTTCTCGCGGGCGCAGCCGGTGCGATTGGACTGCCGGCTTTGCTGGGTGGCTGTGCCCGAGGAGAAACCGGTTTGGCCACGCTGGTGTGGGGCGCTCCCCCGGGGGGCGGCGCGGAAGGCTGGCGCGGGTGCACCCCTTGCCCTTGGGTCGGCTCCGCCCCACCAGCGACGCAGGACCAGCCCGTCCCCGCCGCGTCGGGTACGCAAGCCCAGCCGCCGTCGTTGGTTCCCGCGATCGCCAGGGCTGCCGACAGCGTCAGATTCCCGAGTAGCAAAGCTCGGACGAAGCGGGACCCGGGCACGGCGTGGTTCGTTCTCGGCTTTTGGAGTAGACGACGAGGGCACGGCCTCAGCGGTGCCGCGGTAAAATCGCACATTCGCGGTGTCGCTTCAAACGTGGCACCTCGGCAACGTGTCCAGGGTCAGGTTCTCGTTCAAAGCATCTGCCGGTCGGACAGATAGCTGATGGTGATTCGGGAAGGGGGGAACGCCAAATGTCGAGGCGGCGGGTGCAGCTTGAGGACTGGCTTGCGGGGATCGTGGGCGAGAGGGATCTTGTACTCGAGCCAGCTGCCGGAGACGCCAGCTTTCGCCGCTATTGGCGCGTGCGAACGGGCGAGACCAGCCTGATCGCCATGGACGCACCTCCGGGCCAGGAGGACGTTCACCGGTTCGTGGACGTTGCGGAGCGGTTGCGCGCGGTGGGGCTGAATGCGCCGCAGATCCTAGCCCGGGATCTGGCTCGGGGTTTTCTTCTTCTGAGCGACCTCGGCGAGCGGCTCTACCTCGACGTCCTGAGCCCACAGAATGTGGAGAGGCTCTACGGGGATGCGCTGGGTGCCCTGGTCGTGATCCAGGCCTGCGCCCCGACCGAGGGCCTGCCTGCGTATGACGACGCTCTTCTCCGGCGGGAGCTGGGAACATTCCGGGAGTGGCTGGTCCACCGGCACCTTGCGATCGGCCTCTCGCCTGAGGAGAGCGCCCACCTCGACGCCGGTTTCGAGCACCTGGTTGCGAGCGCCCTGGAGCAGCCCCAGGTGTTTGTGCACCGCGACTTCCACTCCCGCAATCTGCTAGTCACCAACCCTCCTTCGCCCGGGATCCTGGACTTCCAGGACGCCATGCTGGGCCCCGTCACCTACGACCTCGTCTCTTTGTTAAGGGACTGTTACGTCGCCTGGCCGGATGAGCGCGTGGCGCGCTGGGCCCAGGGCTACTTCGAGCTTGCCACCCAATCGGGAGTCCTGCGCGATATCGAAGAGACGCGCTTCATGCGCTGGTTTGATCTCCTGGGCGTCCAGCGCCACCTGAAGGCGAGCGGCATATTCGCGCGTCTGATGTTGCGGGACAGCAAGCCCGGCTATCTTAAGGACATCCCGCGCACGCTGGACTACGTGGTGAGGGTTGGGTCGGGCTATCCGGAGCTGGAGGGGCTCGCGCGCCTGGTGCGCATGCGGGTCCTGCCGGCACTGCAGGCGAGGCGGGACGACTGAGGTGGGGCGGGGAGAGATTCACGGCATCTGCCGACGCAGCGCCCGGTGTCCGATGTCCCCTCGGTAGTAGGCGCCCTGCCAGTCGATGCGCTCGACCAGCGCGTAGGCGCGTGCTTGGGCCTCGGTCACGGTCCCTCCGAGGGCCGTCACACAGAGAACGCGGCCGCCGTTTGTGAGGATCTGGCCATCGCGGAGCCGGGTTCCGGCGTGGAATACCATGGCGTCAGGTATCCCCGCAACGTCGCCCAGGCCGCGGATTGGGAAGCCTTTCTCGTAGTCTCCGGGGTAGCCGCCAGCGGCCATGACGACCCCGAGGGCGGGGCGCGGATCCCACTGTGGGGCGGACTCGTCGTCCAAACGCCCATCCATGGCCCGCTGGCAGAGCTCCACCAGGTCCGATTTCAACCGCATCATGATCGGCTGGGTCTCCGGGTCCCCAAGCCGGCAATTGAATTCCAGCACCTTGGGGGCCCCGTCGGCGCCGACCATTAGGCCTGCATAGAGGAAGCCTCTATACGGAAGCCCTTCCGCGGCCAGGCCGGCCACGGTTGGCGCCATGACCTCGCTCATGATTCGCTCATGGACCTCACGGGTCACCACAGGGACGGGGGAATAGGCCCCCATGCCGCCTGTATTGGGCCCCCGGTCCCCTTCGTCCCGGGCCTTGTGGTCCTGAGACGTCGCCAGCGGGAGGATGTGCTGTCCGTCGACCACGGCGATGAAGCTCGCCTCCTCGCCCTCCAGGAGCTCCTCGATCACGACCCGCCGGCCGGCCGGCCCGAAGCGCTCGCCGCTGAGCATAGCCTTAACCGCCTGCTCGGCGGTGACCATGTCCCGGGCCAGGACCACGCCCTTTCCGGCGGCGAGTCCGTCCGCCTTCACAACGATTGGAGTCCCAATCTCTCGCAGATAGGCGAGCGCGGGATCCACTTCGCTGAAGCTTCCGTAAGCAGCCGTTGGGATTCGATGACGTGCCAGGAAGTCCTTGGTGAAGACCTTGGACCCTTCCAGGCGAGCGGCTGCCCGGCTGGGTCCGAAGCACGGCAGGCCTGCCTCCTGAAAGGCATCTGCCACACCTGCCACCAACGGCGCCTCCGGACCAACGATGGTCAGACCGATTTGGTTGGCGCCTGCGAAGGCGATGAGCGCCTTCGTGTCCTTGGCGCCGAGGTCGACGTTCGCTACCCCCGGCTGAGCTGCCGTACCACCGTTGCCGGGGGCCACATAGACCCGCTCCACCAGGGAAGACTGGGCTACCTTCCAGGCCAAGGCGTGCTCGCGCCCGCCGCTGCCGATCACCAATACCTTCATGTCATTACACCCTGTGGGTTTGGCTGGATGGCCCGCCCCGGCGGTGTCTGCTTGTGGTGTTTGGTCGGGAGGTATTGAGGGTTTCGACTGCCCGGGTGACTGACCGGGCCGAAAGGACCGGGGGCGTGGGCGCCTCAATCATGGTCCCCCGGTCCCCGGCCGAAGGAGATGATGCCGCGACGGCTCGACTCGATGAAGCGCACGATGTGGTGGGTCTCCGTGGCCGGGTGGTCCGCCTCCGCCTTGGCCAGGGCCGCCCCCAGGCGCAGGCCGGAGCGAAAGATTAGCCGGTAAACGGCCTTGATGGTGCTGCGCTGCTCCGGGGTGAACCCCCGGCGCCGCAGGCCGACCACATTCAGGCCGACGATCCTGGCGCGATGGCCGTCGGCGATCACGTAGGGCGGCACGTCCTGGGGAACCCCGGTTACGCCCGCCACCATGCTGTGGGCTCCGACCCGGCAGAACTGGTGCACAGCGGTCTGGCCGGACAGGAACACGTGGTCCTCGACCTCCACATGGCCGGCGAGGGTCGCCGTGTTGGCGAAGATATTGTGGTCGCCCACGACGCAGTCGTGCCCCACATGGGAATAAGCCATGAGGTAGTTGCAGTCGCCGATGTGGGTCCCTTCGTCCCTCTTCGCGCCCCGGCTGATGTTTACCCCTTCCCTGAACTGGTTGTGGCTCCCGATCGCCAACGGCCGGCGGCTCGTCTCGGGATAGGTCAGGTCCTGGGGCTCGGCACCCAGCGTTGCGCCGTGGCAGACGCGATTGTTGACGCCCATCCGCGTGCCCCCATAGATCCGCACGCAGCTCTCGATGACGCTGTTGGCACCGATCACTACATCGCTCTCGATGACGGAGTAGGGGCCCACGACGACCGACGCGTGGAGGTCGGCGCCGACCTCGACGATGGCGGTTGGATGGATGTTCACACGCGAGAGCTCATTTGGGGCGGTCGGATGGCTCGCCTGCAGGGAGTCGCGCCGACCCGGATGCTCAGTGACGGAAGTGCCGCATGCCGGTGAAAACCATGGCGAGCCCGTGCTCGTCGGCGGCGGCGATCACCTCCTCGTCGCGCACCGATCCACCGGGCTGGATCACCGCGACGATGCCCGCACCTGCCGCCTGATCGATGCCGTCCCGAAACGGGAAGAAGGCATCCGAGGCCATCACAGAGCCGGCGACCCCGAGTCCCGCCTGCTCCGCCTTCATCGCCGCGATGCGCGCGGCGTTCACCCGACTCATCTGGCCGGCACCGACGCCGATGGTTCCGCGGTGGCGCCCGTAGACGATGGCGTTGGACTTTACGAACTTGGCCACTCGCCAGGTGAACAGCAGGTCCTCCATTTCGGCTTCGCTGGGCGGCCGCTTGGTCACAATCCTTTGCTCACGGGTCAGCAACAGGTCTGCGTCCTGTACCAGCAGCCCACCATTGACGCGTTTGAAATCCGTCCGGTAGATCTCTTCGCTCGCCCAGTTGCCGCACTCGAGGAGGCGGACGTTTTTCGTGGTGGCTATGGCCGCGGCAGCGGCTTTGGAGACGTGCGGCGCGATGATCACCTCCACGAACTGGCGGTCGACGATCGCGCGCGCGGTCGCCTCGTCGAGCTCCTGGTTCACCGCGATGATGCCGCCGAAGGCGGACTCCGGGTCCGTACTGAAGGCCCGCTCGTAGGCATCCAGCAGGCTGCTGCCCAGCGCTACGCCGCAGGGGTTGGCGTGCTTGACAATCACGCACGCCGGGCCCTCGTCGAACTGCTTGATGCATTCCAGCGCGGCGTCCGTGTCGGCGATATTGTTGTAGGACAGCTCCTTGCCCTGGAGCTGGTCCGCCGTGGCTACGCTCGCTTCCGAGAGGCTCCACTCGACAAAGAAGGCGGCCTGCTGGTGTGGATTCTCCCCGTAGCGCATGGCTTGTTGGCGCCGGAGCTGCATCGTGAGCGTGCGCGGAAACGGCTCGGGAGGGCCGCCCGTCGCGCGCCGGCCCAGGTAATTGGCTATGGCGCCGTCGTATCGCGCAGTGTGTTCGAATACCTTTAGAGCCAGGTCGAGCCGCGTCTCCTCCGTCACCGCGCCGCCGTTTGCCGCCATCTCCGCGAGCACGCGGGGGTAATCCGTCGCATCGACCAACACGGTGACCGCCGCATGGTTCTTCGCAGCGGCGCGCAGCAAGGCAGGTCCGCCGATATCGATGTTCTCGACCGCAGTGGGGAGGTCGCAATCCCGCCGTGCCACCGTCTGCTCGAACGGATAGAGATTGACGACGACGAGGTCGATTGGCGGGATCCCGTGCTCGCGCATCACCGCATCATCCGGTCCGCGCCGGCCCAGGATGCCCGCATGGATGCGGGGATGGAGGGTCTTCACC
>JARRNE010000014.1:6238-25711 GCA_037385305.1 Chromatiaceae bacterium
TCACCCGGCCGGACATCATCTCTGGGAAACCCGTGTAATCGGACACCTCGACGACGGGAATGGCGTTCTCGGCAAGGAGCGTGGCCGTTCCCCCCGTAGAGAGAAGCTCTACTCCCCGCCCGACCAGCTCGCGGGCGAGATCCACCACCCCGGTCTTGTCGGAGACGCTGATCAATGCGCGACGAATTGAATGCATGTCCAACCTGGGAAGGGGGTTACGAAGAAGAACGAGAGAAGTAGGCGATCGGTTTCCGGCTCTCCTAACGAGCGCTAATCACGCCGCCATTGCTTTGCCGATTCTTGGCAAGGCATTGATTTCGTTCCATCGGCGCGGCCAGGTTGCGCAAGCCAGAGGTTCTCTAGGTCTGCTCTCCGATGTGGTAATGCAGCACCTTCTTCCTAAGGGTGCTGCGGCTGATCCCCAACACGCGGGCGGCCAGGGTTTGATTGCCCTCGGCGTACTCGAGCACCGTCGTTATGAGGGGTTGCTCAACCTCTTTGATCACGAGGTGGTAGAGGTCATTGACCTCGTAACCATCCAGATTGCGGAAGTAGAACCGAAGGGCTTTGCGGACACACTCGCTCAGCGGTTGTGTCTGGTTGGTGCGAAGGACTCTCAAACCTTCCCAGCCGCCGGCCTCCATGTCCTCGCTCAGTGCAGCCGTGTTCATGCCGCGCGATCCTCCTGACGAGCTGGCTCGTTGAAGAAGCCCTGAATCAAGCGTTGTTGTTCCTCTGGCGGCTCCACCCGGTTGAAGCTCGCAACGCACCGCACGACCTCCCCCCGGCCGTTGCAGTAGCGGGCGACGTGCTTGCGGGCAATGCGCACACCAGGCGATTCGCCGTACAGGTGGTAGAGACCCTGCAGATGCTCTAGGACAATCTGCTTCACCCAGTCGTCTCCTGGGGCCGAGAGCGGGACACCCCACCTCAGGTAGTGAGCGATCTGCTGAAAGATCCAGGGGCGGCCCTAGGCCGCTCTACCGCTCATCATAGCATCGGTGCCCGTGTAGTCCAGCAGCAAACGGGCTTTTCCGCGCCGTCGATGTCGCCATTGGCGACCAGCGTAATAGGCGCCGCCTGCCGGGGGCTCTCTTGGCGAATCGCGGGGAGGATGTGCAGTCAGAACAACCGCACCCGGAATCCGGACGGCGGTCGATCCAGCGCCGCGATGTCCAGCGCAACCGTTGCCGTTTGTCCCGGGGCGATCCCGGACCGTGCACCTTTCCCTGCGGCGTACTGGTCAGGGTCGAACCGCCGGGCCGCGAGAAGGCTGCCATCCTTGTCGTAGAGCTCGAGCTGAAGGAGGGGAAGCCGCTGTGCCATTACGGTGGTATTCAAGAGCGTGAGGCTTAGGGTCAGGGTGCTGGGGTCCCCCGGTCGCTCGCCCAGGGCGGGCCGCAAAATGTCCATGCTGCCCACGACTCTCGGCAGCGGAACGCTGCACCCCAGCTTGCGGCACACTCCTTCCAAAGTGGTCCAGATCTGTGTTCTCCCCATCCAGGTCCCTCGTTCCCACCAGGCCGCCTGCCCAATGAGCGCCAAGGTGAGGATGAGCACGCCGACCGACCAGCTCGAGGTCCTGCCGCGACGGGAAAGGGTCCCCTTCGCATCCGAGGCCAAAGATGCGGACGACGCCGACGCCGAAACCAAACGGGTCTTGCCGGTTCGTTTACGTCGGCGAGAGGCAGTCTCCGATGGGGGGACTTGCTCCTCCAGCAGGCCGGAGACAGCCCCGAAGCGACGTCCGCATTGGGGACACTCCACCTTGTTGCGTCGGGCCTTGATCTGCTGGGCGTAGACCGGGAACAGGCGGCCGCAGTGAGGGCAACGGGTGGTCAGAGGCATGACGGCTTCCGGCGTGCAGGCATGAGCACCCATCCCTCTTCTGTCCAGCGTCTCTCCAGCTGGAAGGCGGGCTCGTAGGCGGCAGCTACCGCGTCCGCCTGCTCTTCCAGGATTCCCGAAAGCACCAGATCGCCCTCCGGGCGAACCAGGTCGCCCAAACGCGGCGCGAGCTCGATCAGCGGGCCGGCCAGGATGTTGGCCAGCAGGACATCGGCAGGCTTGGGGGGTTGGGGCTCGGGCAATTGGGCCGCCAGACGGTTGGCGACTCCGTTTTCAAGCGCGTTCTCACGGGTCGCCTCCAGGGCCTGCGGGTCATGGTCGATTGCCACGGCCCCTCCCGCTCCGAGGCGCAATGCAGCGATGGCCAGGATCCCGGAGCCGCAGCCGTAATCGATCACCTGCTTCCCCGCCAGCTCCGCGCCATCCAGCCACCTGAGGCAGAGCGCGGTCGTCGCATGATTCCCGGTGCCGAAGGCGAGCCCGGGGTCGAGTTGGACGACGGCCGCCCCCGGGACGCTCTGTGACTGGCCCCTTCGGCTCACCCAAAGGCGCTGGCCGAACTGCCTGGGGCCGAAGTCGTCCAGCCATGCCCGCTCCCAGGTGCGGTCCTCCAGATATTCAATCCGCGGGCGGCCCTCGAACTGCCCCGTGAGGGATTCAGCCAGCCGTTCCGCGCGGGCGCGGGTATGGGGATCGCCCGGAAAGAGGCCGGTCACCAGTACCTCGCTCCAGAGGGGGGTTGCCCCGGGTGGCGGCTCCAGCCGGGAATCGTCCCCCGCGTCCGTGAGGATGATCGCCAGGGCGTCGGCGACGCCAAGGGCAATCTCGACCAGGGGTGCCCGCGCGCGGTCGGTGGCGAAGGTGACTTGGAGCCAGGGCATGCGGACAGCCTACCATGATTCGCCAGGGCATGGCGCGCTGCCCCCCGGGGCGCGACCTGTAGCTGAGGCCAGCGCAAGCCCTGGTCGGGGCGGCCCTCTCCTGCGGGGCCGCACACCCCTCCGCCGCGTGGAATCCGAGACGGATTCGTGAGGCCCCTCCCCAGGGCAAGCGCCGATTTATTTGGAGGCTGACCGTGCCCACGCAATCGAACCATTCCGCTGATGAGGCCATTCCCACGGAAAGGCGGGATTGATCGGCGTTTCCCTAGATCCCCAGCTTTTTCTCCAGATAGTGAATGTTCGCCCCCCCGGCCTGGAAGGCGGCGTCCATCAGGATCTGGCGCTGTAGTCGGATGTTGCTGTTGATGCCGTCGATGACGGTCTCGCGCAGTGCATTGCACATGCGGGCCAGCGCGGCCTCACGGTTCTCGCCATAGGCGATAAGCTTTCCGATCATCGAATCGTAGTACGGCGGGACCACGTAGCCGCTGTAGATGTGGGTGTCCATGCGGATTCCCGGCCCCCCGGGGGCATGAAACTCCTTGATCTTCCCCGGGTTGGGGATGAATGTCTCGGAGTCCTCGGCGTTGATGCGGCACTCGATGGCGTGGCCTCTGATCCGGATGTCGCCCTGCTTGTAGCGCAGCTCTTCCCCTGAGGCCACGCGGATCTGCTCTTTCACGATGTCCACGCCCGTGATCATCTCGGTGACCGGGTGCTCAACCTGAACCCGGGTGTTCATCTCGATGAAGTAGAAGTGACTCTCCTCGTACATGAACTCGAAGGTCCCGGCCCCCCGATAGCCGATCCGGCGGCACGCCTCGGCGCAGCGCTCACCGATCTCCCCGCGCTGTTTCTCTGTGATGCCGGGAGCGGGGGCCTCCTCGACCACCTTCTGGTGTCTGCGCTGCATGGAGCAGTCGCGCTCCCCCAGATGAATGGCGTTTCCGTACTGGTCGGCCAGCACCTGGAACTCCACATGACGAGGATTCTCCAGGTACTTTTCCATGTAGACCGTATCGTTGCCGAAGGCGGCCGCTGCCTCCGCCTTGGTCAGCGAGACGGCGTTTAGCAGCGTCGCCTCGGCGTGCACGACCCGCATGCCTCGCCCACCGCCGCCCCCCGAGGCTTTGATGATCACAGGGTAGCCGATTGAGCGGGCGATCTCGATGGTACGCTTCTTGTTGTCGTCCAGCGCGCCATCTGAACCGGGGACGCAAGGGACCCCGGCCTCCCTCATGGCAGCAATCGCCGACACCTTGTCGCCCATGAGGCGGATCGTCTCCGGCCGCGGCCCAATGAAGATAAAGCCGCTACGTTCCACCCGCTCGGCAAAGTCGGCATTCTCGGACAGGAACCCGTACCCCGGGTGGATGGCGACAGTGTCAGTGACCTCGGCGGCACTGATGATGGCGGGGATGTTGAGGTAGCTGTCGCGGGCCGGCGCGGGACCGATGCACACTGACTCGTCGGCGAGCAGGACGTGCTTCAGATCCCGGTCGGCCTCCGAGTGCACGGCCACCGCCTTGATGCCCAGCTCGCGGCACGCCCGGAGGATGCGTAGGGCGATCTCTCCCCGGTTGGCGATCAAAACCTTCTCAATCATGTTGAAGGGCTGCTGATTGGACCTCGTGCTGGCCCGGCCGCGGGCGGTCTGGAGTGCCGGGGCAGCAGGTCCTATTCGATGACGAACAGGGGTTGGTTGTACTCGACCGGCTGGCCGTTCTCCACCAGGATCCGCTTGATGGCGCCGGCTTTCTCACACTCGATCTGATTGAGGATCTTCATTGCCTCGATGATGCAGAGGGTGTCGCCGACCTTCACCGGGTGTCCCTCCTCCACGAACGGCTTGCTCCCCGGGGACGGCGATCGGTAGAAGGTGCCCACCATGGGTGAGCGCACTAGATTGGATGCAGGCTCATTGGCTAGCACGGACCCCGGCAACGATGCCGTGGTCACCGAGGCATTCTGTGCAGGCGGTTGGGACGAGACCATAGCCGCATGGGACGGCGCGGACATAACGAACGGCTGGGCGGGCGGGCCATTACGGCTGATCCGCACAGATTCCTCCCCCTCATGGATCTCGATCTCCGCGATGTCGGACTGCTCCAGCAGCTCGATCAGTCTCTTTACTTTGCGGATATCCATGTGCGCTGTCGTTATCCTCGCTCGGCGGCCTGCGCCAGACGGCGGACGGCGGCCTGCAAGGCGAGCTCGTAACCTTGGGTTCCGAGTCCGCTGATGACCCCTGCCGCTACGTCCGAGAGGTAAGAGTGGGCGCGGAATGGCTCACGCGCGTAGATGTTGGACAGGTGCACCTCGATGAATGGGATTGCCACTGCCAGTAAGGCGTCGCGCAAGGCGATGCTTGTGTGGGTGTAAGCCGCCGGGTTGATGATGATGAAGGCGACCCCGTCCTGGCCGGCGCGCTGGATGGAGTCGATAAGCAGATGCTCCCCGTTGCCTTGGACGAATTCCAGCTGGTGTCCCGCAGCGGCGGCCAGTCCTTCGAGGCGGATACGCAGCTCCTCGAGCGTCTCGCGCCCGTAATGGGCGGGCTCTCGTGTTCCGAGCAGGTTCAGATTTGGTCCGTTCAGCACGAGGATGCGGGCCATCGCGCAATACGCCGGTGCATTGGAGGGGGTAGGGATCGCCCGCCGACTGGCTGCGGTCGACTTATCACGCGCGGATTTTCCAGATTTCCGCAGATGGTGTCCAGTTTCCGTCCTGTTGCCTATCAGTTTGTGCTCGTTCGTACACGTGCGCGGTCAGGCAGCAGGGGAGTCAGGTGCTCTTGCAGAATGGAGTGAGTGACCTCACCCACCTGGGAGTAGGTCCGTTTGCCGAAACGGTCGAAGATGACCGTGAAGGGCAGCCCCTCAAGCCGGTCGCCGAGCTGCCGGGCCAGCTCGATCGCCTGGGTATCTCCGATGAGAATCGGATAGTCTACCGGGTGCTGCGAGAGGTAGCCCGCCACGTCATCCTTCGCGTCGATTGCGATTCCGACGACCTGGAGGTCAGTAGTGCCGTACCGCTTCTGGACCTCCACGAACAGGGGAAGCTCCCGTCGGCAGGGCGGGCACCAGGTGGCCCAGAAGTTGAGCACCAGAACCTTGCCCGCCCAGGTGTTGCTCGCGATCTGCCTTCCGGTCAGGTCGGGCAGCTGAAAGTCCGGCAGGCTCTGCAGCGTCCCGGCTCCTCGGACGTGTGAAGGGCTCTTCACGCGTTCTAGGTCCAGCCAGCGTTGCCCGAGAATTGCGGCTCCGATGCTGAGGGCGGCGGCCAGCACGGTCACCAGGATCACCTTGCCAATCGTCACGGCAGCACCCTCCGCAGGTGCTCGAGGAAGGTCTCCGGCGATTCGAAGCCCACCACACGGTAATCCCGCAACTCCTGTCCGCCTGGACCGAAGAAGAGGATGGCCGGCGGGCCCGGTATGCCGAAGCGGCCTTCCATCAGCGCCCGATCCTGGGCGTCGTTGTCGGTGACGTCCGCCTGCAGCAGAACGAACCCCTTGAGCTCGTTAATGACCGCGGGATCCGAGAAGGTGTCGCGCTCCATCTCCTGACACGACACGCACCACTTCGCGTAAAAGTCCAGCATTACGGAGCCACCCTCCGCCGCCGCGAGCTCGCGGTCGAGGTCGCCGACCGTCTTGATGCCCTTGAACGTGACGCCGCTCTCCGCCACGGTACCCCCGCCAATGCCGAGTCCCCGCAACGGCTGCAAGGTATCCTTGCCGCCGGCCGCGGCGCCCACGAGCATGGCGACACCATAGACCAGGAGAGCAAACCCGAGACCTTTCCACAGCTTGCTCCAGCCGCCGGCCTCAGGAGAGAGGTGCCGGAGTGCCCCCATGTAGACGCCCGAGCATATCAGCAGCAGCGCCCACATGACCATTGCAACGGGGGGCGGGACGATGCGCTCAATCAGGGCAATCGCCACTCCCAGGAGCAGGACGCCGAATACAGCCTTGACCACATCCATCCAGGCCCCCGCTCTGGGAAGCAGTCTGGCGGCGGAGGTGCCGATCAGGATGAGAGGCGCCCCCATGCCGAGGCTGAGCGCGAAGAGCGCCGTACCGCCGAGCACCGCATTGCCCGTTTGACCGATGAAGATCAGGGCCCCGGCGAGGGGCGGGGCGACGCAGGGGCTGACGATCAGGGCGGAGAGGAGTCCCATGACGGCGACCCCGGCCAGGGTGCCGCTCCGCTGGCGGTTGCTGAGCTCCGCCAGCCGGGTCTGCAGTCCCGTCGGCAGCTGAAGCTCGTAGAAACCGAACATGGAGAGGGCCAAGGCGACAAAGACCATGGCGAAGGCGCCTAGCACCCAAGGGTTCTGGAAGGCCGCCTGGATGTTGGCGCCGAAGAGTCCTGCGGCGACGCCCGCCACCGTGTACGTCAGCGCCATGGCGAGGACATAGGCGAGCGACAGTCCGAACGCCCTGGCGGTGGTGATGTCGGCTCCCTGCCCGACGATGATTCCGGAAAGGATCGGGATCATCGGGAAGACACAGGGGGTCAGGGCGAGCAGCAGCCCGAATCCGAAGAAGAGGGGCACGATCGCCCATAGATTTCCGCCTGCCAGCAGCGCGGCAATCCGGTCCTGCTCGGAGATCGGCATCGGTGTGTTGGATACCGGCGGACGCTCGGTCTCAAGGGTTTGGGGTGTGACTTGGGCGGCAGCTGCGCTCGGGCTTTCGGCGCCCGATGCGGGCAATTGGAGACTCACGCGTTTGACGATCGGCGGATAGCAGACGCCCCGCTCGGCGCAGCCCTGGTATCGGGCAACCAGGGTGACCTGCTCCGGTCTCGCGTCCTTGCGCAAAAGGGGGACCGTGAGATCAATGCCGTGGTGGTAGACCTCGACCGCTCCGATGCTCCCGTCGGGTCTCACCATGCCGGTTTTCAGCTCCCCGGCAGGCAGAACGAAGGGACCGATGCTCACTGCGCGGGCGTCCGCCAGGCTGAGCTTGATCTTGTCCCGATAGAGATAGGTCCCGTCGGCGATAAACCAGCTGAGCTGGAGGCGGTCGGGGGTCGCAACCTCGGCGGAGAAGTGAAAGGCTTGGTCCGGCTGCAAGAGCGTGTCAGCGGCAGTGCTCAGGCCGAGGCTCTGATTGAGCCCGGTCAGGCCGTCGGCGATAGTCCCTGACTCAACCACCGAATCTGCGCGCTTTACGCCGGCGGAAATTCGGAACGCTTGATCCGGCAGGAGGAAGTCCTGGTTCGCGCCGGAGGCGGAGGCCGACACCAGCAGCAGAAGCAGGGAGATCAGGGCTATCAGGTGTCGACCGCAGTGCATGTGCTCACCCATCGAAGGTATTCGGGCAGGCCTTCGGTGACCGGGACGGCGATGATCTCCGGCAGCTCGTAGGGATGTAGCTCTCGCAGCCGCTCGGCGAGGGCGGCGAAGCGGGTCGCGCTCGTCTTTGCGAGCAGCAGGATCTCCGCCTCCTGCGCGACCTTGCCCTGCCACAGAAAGATCGACCTCACGCCGGGGATCTGGTTGACACAGGCCGCCAGCCGCTCGCGGACGAGCGTCTCGGCGATAAGCTCCGCCGTCTCAGGGTCCGGACAGGTACAAAAGGTCACGAGAACATTTGGGTTCATCGAAGTCACACCGAGGGTTACGGGCGTTGGCTGGGCCGCAACCGAAGGACGGGTTGCGTCATAGGGTACTTGAACCGCGTCCGGGGAGAAGAAATCCGCACCATTGATGCGCGGTGGTTTCTGCCTCCGGCGGTCCCCATGTTCAAGTGGTCGGGACCGAAGTCCGTCCGCTCCATGAGACCCCGGATTTGATCATTTTTCTCCTGCTCTTTGTCGGCCTTCCCGTCTTCGAGCTCTATCTGCTGATTCAGGTGGGCTCCAGGATCGGCGCCCTCCCCACCATCGGCTTGACCATCCTGACCGCGGTGATCGGGGGTGTTCTGGTTCGGCTCCAGGGGTTGTCCGTGCTCGGTCGTGTCCGCGCCAGCCTGGACCGGGGGGATGTTCCAGCCCTCGAGATGCTCGACGGGGCACTCCTGCTCATTGCGGGATTTCTCCTGCTGCTGCCGGGCTTTGTCACCGATGCGATCGGGTTCCTCCTCTTGGTGCCCGTGGTGCGTCGCCTGGTTATCGCCCGCTATGTACAGGTGATCCCGAGACATTCGCCGAGCGGGGCAGACGAAGGGCCGCGGGTGATCGAAGGGGAGTTTCGCCGGGACGACTAATGGCGGAACGAGACACCTCCCGTGCGGAGAAGGGCGACGTGGGGGCCGCACCAGATGTTGCGGCGCGACGCAACAGGACGGGAACAGACCCGGCGGGATACAGCGAACCTCATGGATGTGCCAGCGACTCCGAGCGCCACGTGAAGGCCACCCCCTGGATGCTATGCCTTGAGCTTGCCAGGCAATTCGTGAGGTGATTAACGCGATAACTCAGCTGCAGGGCCAGGGTCGGGTGCGGGCCGCCAGGACACGCCGTAAATAATACCTCCGTGTAGGCTCGACGGCGCCCTCCGCGGTGCCGACGGTCCTGCACCCGCACCCGACCCGTCGATAGATCTCCCAGCTGAGCCATAGTGCTAATCACCATTCGTGAAGCTGCTGTCTGGATTCCTGAACATATGCTTGGCGGTCCTCTTCGAGCCGTGGCAGGTATGCGCGAAGCCCCCCCTTTAGGAACAGTTCACTTCCAAGTTCGACAAGTCTATTCGTTGTGCAACTTGTTGTTGATTCGTTACCAAGTTAGAACCTTGAAGTTGGGTGACCTTGGCGAGGATCGTGGCGCAGACAACACCAATGATAATGCCCGTGGCCGCCCAGTCTGCACCACGGACGATAGCGACCACCGATACGATCGTAAGACAGACCGTACCGAGAGCCCCCGACAAACACGATGATAGGCTCAGTATCCCTCATTGTCGGGCCCTTTGCTTCGCCTGCCCAACGTCCCCGTTCAGGCGCGCCGCCTCTCAGCGTGCGGGGAAGCGTTGCCAAGGTTTTCGGCGTCGTCTGGAATGGGTTGTTCGGACGGGCTGCGGCCCGCGACCTTCTTATAAGGCGCCTCCAGGGCCAGCTTCACTCGCTGAGCCGCTTCCAGGACATCCAACCCGGAAATGTCAACCTGCAAGTCGGCGCGCTCATAGCTGTTGCGGAAGTAAGTGATGTCTTTTTTGATCTCTCGCAGATAGATGCGTTTCTCTGCGGCCGTTAGGCTCTTTTCGGTCGGCCGGGAGTCGACGTCGTAAAACATGAGTCGCTCCAGGATTCGCTCCGGCAGATCCCGGAGCACTACTCTTATGCCAGGGCTTTTTTTGAGGACCCGAAGGTATCCCCCCATCAAGCCACTCGGCGGCAGGGCGATCACGCATTCACGACTTACGGGACGGGCTAACAGACGCGCTAGCGCTTTGGCGGCCTCCTCTCGGAACGAATGCATCGTGATGAATCTGCTCTGAAGTCGCTCGATGCTCGTCCCAAAGAAACTCTCGATCTCCTCGTCCAGATCGAAAAAGCCCAGGTCAAGCAGCTCCGAGAGTCTCCGACCTATCGTCGTCTTGCCGACGCAACTGACGCCTATCAAGAACACCCGCACAACTGATCCTCTCGGTGGTACCTGCGTCATCGGGGCGATTCCGCGGACAGCGATTCCAGCGATCCCGGGGACAGTTTACGCCATTCTGCTCCCCCCGTCGCTGAACAGGTCGCCCGTGTAGCGATCCCGCTCTTGGGTCTTAGGCCCTGGTTTCTTCCGCTTCAGGACCGGGCGAGGAGTCGCTCCACGGATTCGACGAAGGAGTCCGCATCGAGTGGCCGGCCGGTGCTGGCGAGACCGCGCAGTAGCTCATCGAGCTTCTCGTCGTCGGCCTCGCCGATGGACGCCTCTCAATCAGGGCCCAGCGCCAACAGCGGTCGCAGGGCGACGAGGGCGTCGTCGCGTCCCGCAAGGTGGGCCGCCGCGCTCGTAAACAGCGCGTACCTTTCCGACGGGCCATCGCACCACTGGCGTGTCCAGTCGCGTCGCGCAACAGTATCCGTTGCTATCCGAGACTCGTAATAGAAACTCGGAATCGTGGTCTCCACATAAACGCGCGGCTTTGGCATTAAGATAAGATACCTCGGTCAGCCGCATTGGCACAGCGTTTCGCGGTGCCTAACGTCAAGAATCAGCCGACGCAAAAAGCAGAGCGGGCAACGAGCGGCGCCTTTTGTGGTCGGCTGAATGCGCATGTAGGCATGGGGAATAATTATATTGATGAATGGCGCCATTGAAAAAAGACATGACGATCTACCCGCGATGTGCCTTTGAAAGCTAGATCGTCTACAGAAAACCGATACGTTATTTCATAGGCATGACCTGAGGCTGAAGGAAAAGCACGGGAATCAATTTGTCTCTTGGACGAAACAACCCCGGCGATAACCCTCCCTTTCTCCTTCGGTTGGTATTTAAGGGATATATGTGAAAATGCCAAAGGACCGCCGCCCACACCAGCAACAGCGAACACCGACATTAGGGCTAAGCCTATTAAAAAGCCTGCTATTGTTGGTTGTTGAACTGTAGGCATTTTTTGGTGCTTTGATTCAGTAGACACAACATCGATATATTTGTCTGAAATTAAATCTGCATTCATGTGGACCTAACATGCAATGGACCGCGCTCTCGCGGTTACCAAGGTTCCTAGGGCTAGGAACTATTCCCCAAATATAGTTGCCGGTTCCTAGTATTGGGAACCTAGAGATAGGCTCCTATCTTTAGGTACGTAGATCTGGGTGCCTATATGCAGTTACCAAACGCCCCCGCGGGTAGCTATCCCCGTCGCGATACGAAAATGGCCGACCCGCAGCGCGTGAAGGCGTGAGAGCCTGCGCTGCGAATTTGACGGCGAACCACATAGAGTCTAGCCTTTTTCTTGCCGCGGCAAAATTCGCAGCCGCAGGTCACCTCGATGGCGGTGCGCGTCGTGGAATGGGCTCCGACCCTGAGTTAGGCCCACAAATCCGAGAGTTCAAGTCACTCGCCGAGCAGGGCATCCTGCCCCGGGGGCGACGTGACCAGCTCCGTTCTGGTTCTCAACCTGCAAGCTGGCGGCGAAGGGGTCACTGCCGCCTCGCTCCGGCATCTGGGGGGGAGGGCCAGTCCGTCCGGCTGACCCTGCGCCAGCTCCTGCGCGACCGCTCTTCATGTCCCTGAAGCTGAGCTCAATTTGCATCCGCTGGCGGTACACCCGCACCAGCCGCTTCGCTGGCCAGTCAGCAAAGCGCATGGATGCCACCAGCAGCCAAGGCTCGCGGGCACTGCGCGCAGCCTGCTTGCTCTTCCTCGAGCGCGCCCGCTTGCCGGCGGCGGTCTTGGCCTGGCGCCTCTGCTTGGGCAGGCGCACCAGCACCAAGGCTGCCCGGTATCTGGGAGCGCAGCACGACGCCGATGGGCAGGAGGAGGGTGTCCGGGCACTCTGGGCGGCAGCGGGCATCCTGCCCCGGGGGCGACGTGATCAGCTCCGTTCTGGTTCTCAACCTGCAAGCTGGCGGCGAAGGGGTCACTGCCGCCTCGCTCCGGCATCTGGGGGGGAGGGCCAGTCCGTCCGGCTGACCCTGCGCCAGCTCCTGCGCGAGGCCAGTCCGTCCGGCTGACCCTGCGCCAGCTCCTGCGCGATCCGCCACGCTGGCACTGCGGTGGGAGGACGGTCTGTGTCTGTGAGAATCCTGCGGTGGTGGCCGAAGCCACCGGTGCCCTCGGTCCCCGCTGCACTCCCTTGGTCTGCACCAGCGGCGAGCCGGTTGCCGCCGTCACTACGCTGCTCAGGCAGCTCGGGTCGACGGCCGCGCGGCTGTGCGATCCCGGCGCCTTCGATGGGCCGGGGATCGCCATCGGCAACCGGATCATCGGCAAGCTCGGCGGGCAGCCCGCGCGCTTCGAGGAACACGACTTCCGGCAGGCGGCAGGGACGCTAGCCTGTCATGCATTGACCGGGCGACCGGAGGTCCCTGCGTGGGACCCGCCGCTCGGCGATACAATGGCGGTGCTCAAGCGCCAGGTGCATGAGGGAGCAGGTGCTCCCGGGCCTGCTGGAGGATCGGGCGCGAGATGATGACTAGGTGGAATGATGCAGGTGTTCTCCTGGCTTAGGCGGGGGCAGCCGGAGCAGTTGCGCGGGACGCTGGTGGCCATCTTCGTGACGGACGAGGCCGGCGCGGACATGCGCCGCGTCGAGCAGGTCGAGGCGGTCGCCGGCGTTGGCTTGGCGGGTGACCGATACGCCCTGGGTCGAGGCCACTGGCGGCGGACGGATGGGTGCCAGGTCACGCTCATTGCGGAGGAGGACTTGCGTGTCGCCGAGCGGCGCAGCGGCCTGACATTTTCCGCCGGCGAGCACCGCCGCAACCTGGTAGTGCGCGGCGTCCCCCTGGACGCCTTCCGGCGGGGCCAGGTCCGCATCGGGGATGCACTCTTTGTCTTCCACCGGCTGCGTCCGCCCTGCGGGTACCTGGAACGGCTCGCGGGAGAGGGGGCTGCCAGAGCCCTCGGCAGGGGTGCGGGCATCGGCCTGAGAGTCGTTGAGAGGGGGGCCGTGCGCATCGGTGACACGGTATCCGTGGTCACGTAATCCGGAGCCGGGGGCTCCTGCTTCACGCATGGTGAGCCGGGCGGCTCCGGGCACCGAGCGCAATCTTCGGCGCGCAGGCGGTCCACACCTCGTTGAGCCCGGTCGGCTGCAGCTCCGCAGAGAGGTCATGAGCATGCTACGCATCACTATCAACGGGGTGGCACGTGAGCTGGACGTCGCCAATGACATGCCGCTGCTTTGGGTGCTGCGCGACACGCTGGGCCTAAAGGGTACCAAGTACGGCTGCGGGGTGGGTGGCTGCGGGATCTGCACCGTGCTTGCCGATGGCGAGCCGCTGCGTAGCTGTGTCGTCTCCACGGGGGACATCGGCGGCCGCGACATTGTCACCATCGAAGGTCTGGCGCAGCAGGGGCATTCGCTGCTGGCGGCGTGGGTGCAGGAGCAGGTGCCGCAATGCGGCTATTGCCAGCCGGGGCAGATCCTGACCGCCGCCGCCCTGCTGCGCCGGGATCCGCAGCCCGGGGATGCCGAGATTGACGCCGCGATGTCCCGCGTCCTGGGCCGCTGCGGGACGTATCAGCGCGTCCGCCGCGCCATCCGCGGCGGACGGCACCGTCACGGTGATGATCAATCATTCCGAGATGGGGCAGGGGGTGAGCACGGCGCTGGCGACCCTGGTGGCCGAAGAGCTGGAAGCGGATCCGGACCGGATCGGAGTGGAATTTGCGCCGGCCGACGAGCGTTACCGCAATCCCCTGTTCAACGAGCAGAGCACGGGTGGCAGCACCAGCGTGCGCGGTGAGTGGGAGCGCCTGTCGCTGGCCGGTGCCCGGGCAAGGCTGCGCCTGATCGAGGCCGCGGCACGCCAGTGGGACGTGCCGCCGGGCGAGTGCATCGCCGAGGCCGGGGCCGTGGTCCATCGCCCCAGCGGTAGCCGGCTGGGCTATGGAGCGTTAGCGCCTGTGGCCGCACGGATCGCACCGCCGCCCGAGGTCACGCTCAAGGAGCCCGAGCAATGCCGTCTTCTCGGGCGCGGGCTGCCGCGTCTGGATATTCCGGATATGGTGGGAGGTCGTACCGTCTACGGCATGGATGTGTCATTGTCCGGCATGCGCGTGGCCACCGTGGCACGCTGCCCGGTTTTCGGTGGCAGGGTGAAGTCTTTTGACCGGACCGCCGCTTTGGCCGTAGCGGGCGTCGAGCAGGTGGTCGAGATCGGGCGTGGAGTCGCGGTGGTGGCGCGGGATACCTGGGCGGCGCTGCGCGGCCGGGACGCCTTGCAGGTCACGTGGGACTTTGGTCCTTGTGAACGGCTGGACTCGGGGGCGGTTCACGCGCGGCTGGCGGCTGCACTCGACCATCCGGGTGCGGTGCGCCAGTCCACCGGCCACGCCGAACAAGCCTTCGCCCGAGCGGCACGCATTGTGGAAGCGGAGTATGAAACCGCTGCCCTGGCTCATGGGACGCTTGAGCCGATGAACTGCCTCGCCCGGATCGCGGCCGATGGTTGCGAGGTGTGGCTGGGTACCCAGAGCCAGGAGGGCTCGCGGGAGACGGCCGCGCGCGTGAGCGGTGTGCCGTTGGAGAGAGTCCAGGTGCAGTCCCAGACGCTGGGAGGCGGCTTCGGTCGGCGCTTCGAGACCGATATGGTGGAAGAAGCGGTGGCCACCGCCAAGGCGATCGGCGCTCCGGTTCAGGTAGTCTGGACCCGCGCCGACGACTTCCGGCACGACCACTATCGGCCGGCGTTCGTGAGCCGTGTTCGCGCCGCGCTGGATGCGGACGGCTTGCCGCTTGGCTGGATTCAGCGCAACTGTGGTCAGAGTGCGGCTGGCGAAGGGCATACCGATCTGGGGTATGCGATTCCGCATATTCACAGCGAATTCGTCGCGGTGGACTCTCCGGTGCCGCAAGGTGCGTGGCGTGCGGTGGGGGCGGGTCAGGACGCCTTCGCCGTAGAGTCGTTTATCGACGAGCTGGCGCATGCGGCCGGCAAGGACCCGTTCGAGTACCGGCGGGCACTGCTGCTCAATGCACCGCGCAAGCGCGCAGTGCTGGAGCTTGCGGCAAGAGCCGCCGGCTGGGACGAGGCGGCGCCCGCCGGGCGCTACCGGGGCATTGCAGTTTATCGGTCTTTTGGCAGCTACGTTGCCCAGGTCGCCGAGGTTTCGGTCGGCGGGGTCGGGGTTCGGGTACACAGGGTCGTGTGTGCCATCGACTGTGGCCGGACGGTCAATCCCGATATCATCCGCGCGCAGATGGAGGGTGGCGTGGCGATGGGCTTGTCGGCGGCCCTCAAGGAGGGCGTCACCATTGAGCACGGCCGCGTGATCCAGGGCAGCTTCGCGGACTATCCGATCCTGAGCTTCGCCGAGATGCCGCAGGTGGAGGTGCATATCGCCGCTTCGGCCGAGGCTCCGGGTGGGGTCGGAGAGCCGGGCCTGCCGCCGCTCGCCCCGGCCGTGGCCAACGCCGTGGCGGCTGCGACGGGCCTGCGGCCGCGGACGCTGCCGCTGCGGCTGGGCTGATAAGAGGAACGCGGGAGTGGCATCTCTGGCAGCTCCCGAGCTTGGTCCCCGGATTACGCTGCGCTTCATCCGGGCTACGGTGAGGGACGGAGCAGCCGCAGTAGGCGACGCCGAAACGCATTACTCGGGAATAGTTAGCACGTATCCTGCGCGGGCACCTATACGGCACTCCCTCTCGGCCCGGCGGGATCAGGGCCACTGAGGGGACACGCGCCTTGGTAGCCCGGCCGTCGGTCACACCGTCGTTCGAGCCCCCTCCCGGTGTTTGCTACGACCAGCAGCACCGCCTGGCCTTCTCAGCGCGGACACGGAAATCCACTGCGCCGACCTCGACGCCTTGTCCACATCCACAATGGCCCGCTTCATGCGCAGCTCGGCAGGGCAAAGTAACCCCACGAGCTACCGCTTGCACGTTCACGCTACCGCTTGTAGTCTCTGCCGGGGTCAACGCCTGGCGCGCGTGTTGGTGCGGCAGCGGCTGGGGAATCTGCTTGTCGCATAAGCGCCGGAAGATCACGGGTGTTGATCCGAATTCAGCCGTCTCGGGGGCCTACGGGCTAGGCTGACCGCTTTTCGCTTACAGCCACCCTGGCCAGCTACGAGGTGGAGGAGATTGAGGCCACCCGCCTTGGCCAATGGCTGATGCGCCATGGCTCGGAGTGCTACCCCTCCATTGCTGTGCCCAAGCGTCGAGCTTCGCCGAGGAGACGGTGGAACGATGCCCTTTCGCTCCGTTCCACCATCCACTCCTACGAGGTCGAAGAGATCGCCGGAGGACGCTTAGGCGCTTGGATCTTGCAGAACCCCACCAAGGAGACGGAGGGGACGCTGCTCTTCGGGAACGTGCATCGCTTGCGGTAGCTCGCCTTGCTGTTCCCCCGCCGCTGCACCCGTTCGCGGACAGGCTCGCGGGTGGATTAACCAGCGTGACGTGGGTGAACGTCGACCAACAACGCTCTGACAGCCTCGCGTCAGCAAAGCACCCATCCGCGGTGGCTTGTTCCGTTAGTAAAGGGACAATCGATGCGGTTCGTTCCTCGCCGTATCTACGCCGATTCCACCCCCCGTATGAACCTGCGCCCCAGCAAACGCCGCTTGACGTCCTGATCCACTGCGTATAGGCAGGGCATCAGCACCAGGGAGATGAGGGTACCGAAGAGGATGCCCCAGGCCATGGCCAGGACCATGGGTGTGATGAAGGGGTTGGAGCCGGCGAGCCCGTAGGCGGTCGGGAGCAGGGCGGCGACTGTTGTCACCGAGGTGATGACGATGGGCCGCAGGCGCCGTGCCGTCCCGTCGGCGACGCCCCGATCCCCCAACCAATCTCCCCGGTCGGTGCGCATCCGGTTCAGGGTGTGGACCAGGACCAGCGAGTCGTTCACCAGGACGCCGATCAGACCGAGGATTCCGATCAGGGCGATCATGCTCAGGGGCTCGCCCTGCAGCCCGAAGCCGACGATGACGCCGGCCAGTCCGAAGGGGATCGCGGCCAGGATCAGGAAGGGCTGGCTCAGGGAGTTGAACAGGAGCACCAGTACGACGAAGACCGAGAGGGCACAAAAGGCGAATGCGGTGCCGATGTTGCCCAGGGACTCGCGCTGCTGCTCCAGCTCGCCGCCGTACCAGAGGCGCAGGTCCGGATAGCGCTGCAAGAGCTTGTGCTCCTCGACGTAGCCGGCAAGGGCATCGTTCACCTGTTGAACCGAGGTCTGGCTGCGGTCGATGTCCCCGTAGAGGGTCAGGGTGCGCTGGCCGAGATAGTGGCGGATCGCCGCCTCTCCCGGCCGAATTTCAATGTCCGCGACGCTTCGCAGGTAGACCGGCTGACCGGCGTCGTTGATCAGCACCAGGTTCTCCAGCGTCTCCATACGGCCGCGGTCCTGGGCCCGGAACTGCAGCCGATAGCGGATGCGCTCACCGACCTGCTGGAGCTCGTCGACCAGCAGGCCGTCGAAGGCGACTCGGACCATCTGGGTGACCGCGGCCACGGTCAGTCCGCGGTCGGCGAGGGCTTGATGGTCCAGCTCCAGCTCCACCAGGTCCTTGCCCGGCTTGTAGCTGGTCCAGACCTCGGTAACCCCCGGGTAGGTCTTCAGAAAGTTCTCGAGCTGGGTGGCCAAGGCGAAGCGCCCCGCATCGTTGCCGATGATCTCCAGCTCGACGGGCTTGCCGGCGACGGGGGTATCCTTCAAGGGCTCGACGACAATGCTGCGGTAGCCCGGCAGTGCCGACATCTCCCGGCGGAACGCGGCGATCAGCTCGTTGGAGTTGGTCGCGCGCTGACCCTGGGGCAGCATGTAGAGGGTGAGCAGGGCCCAGGCGGGATTGCGCCCCTCGGTGGCCCCGTAGAGATCGGTGTCGTGATGACCGATGCGGGTGGTGACGTTGAGCAAGTCTGCAGGATTGACCCGCTCGCGGATCAGGGCCTCGAGCTCGGCGCACTTTTGGATCGTGTAGTCGAAAGACGAGCCCTCGGGCAGCTCGATCTTGAAGTTCACCGTGTCGATGTCGACCTCCGGATAGAGGTTGAAACGCATGACCAGCGCGCCATAGGCCAGGATCGCAACAAAGCCCGCGACGAACAGCCCGATGGTCAGGTAACGGTGGCGGATCGCGCTGAGCACGAAGCGGTCGAAACGCGCCTGGATGTGCCGGAACCAGCGCCGCGGCGGCTGTGGCCGGGATCGATCGCCATGGGAGCGACTGTGGGCCAGATGTCCCGGCAGCATGAACAGACACTCGACGAGAGAGGCACCGAGGGTAAGGGCCACCATCACCGGCAACATCCACAGGAACTTGCCTTCCAGCCCGCCGAGAAAGGCCACCGGCAAGAAGGCGAGCACCGTGGTCAGGGAGCTGACGATGACCGGGGAGGCGACCACCGCCGCCCCCTCCGCGGCGGCCTGCAGCGGCGCTTGACCCCGCTCGATCCGGTGTTGGATGCTCTCGGCCGTGACCACGCCGTCGTCCACCAGCATGCCCAGCATCAGGATGAGGGCGGTCAGGGTCATGACATCGATCCCGAGCCCGGCCAGGGGCATCAGGGTAAAGGTCAGCAGCAGGGCCACCGGCAGGCCCAGGCTGACCCAGAGGGCCAGACGCAGGCTCAGGAACAGCCACAGGCAGCCGAAGACCAGCACGAATCCGAGCAGGGCGTTGCTGCCGAGCACGTCAAGCATGTCATAGACGAAGCGAGAGGTGTCGTTGACCGTCTCGATGGTCACGCCGGGCGGCAGGTTGGGCCGCTCGCGCTCGACGAAGGCGCGTACCGCCGCGGCGGTGTCGAGCCCGTCGGCCTCGGCCTTCTTGCGCGCCAGGAGGGCGATGCTCAGGCGCCCGTCGGTGCGCGTCTGGACCTGCCAGTCCTCATAGTCCAGCACCACCTGAGCCAGATCGCGCATCCGCACGCTGGTGCCGGGCTCGGTGGATCGAACCACGACCTCCGCGACCTGCTTGGGATAGGAGAACTGGCCGCCGGTAAGGACCTTCTTCTCAGCGACGAAGGAGGTCAGCGAGCCCCCGGAGGAACGGACGTTGCGGCTGCGGATGGCACGGCGGATCTCGTCGACCGAGATGCGCAGATGCTGCAGGCGCTCGGGATCGAGCAGGACGCGCACCTCGCGCTGGCGGTACCCGATCTTCTCTACGCCGGCAATCCC
>JARRNE010000015.1:0-11718 GCA_037385305.1 Chromatiaceae bacterium
CATGGATGTCCCGCGCTGGCGCCTGGTCGGCGCCCGCCGGCCGCTCGCTGTCCAACGACAGGTCCAAGGAATAATCCGTCGCAGTCTGTGTCGTGGGGCTGTCAGGAGCCGCCGACGGCTGGTCAATCTGCGGCGTCGCCGCCGGCCGGAGAAGGTCTTCCGGTTCCTTCGCTGTCCCTTGAGTCGGGTCGAGCGCGCCCACAGGCTGGCTCGGTGCCTGTTCAGGCTCATCACCCTGCAGGTCACGAACCATCGCGGCAAGCCGTTGCCATTGCTCCTCGTGCAGCCGCTCGCCCCCCGCTTGGGCGATCTCATCCTTGACCTTGGTCAGTCCGGCCAGGTTCTTCGCACCGAAGTATGCCTCGGCCAGCTTGAACTTGAGATCCAGCCGCTGGGGGGCTCTGGAAAGCTCCTCCTCCAGCAGATACTCCGCCTCCCGGTAGCGCCCATAGGCGATATAGACGTCCGCCTCAGAGGCAACATCCGTCTCTCCCGACTCCCGATCCAGCCCACTGAAATCCCCGAAGGAGGACCCCGCCGTGGTTGCCGCATCGTCGTTATCACGTTCGTAAGAAGGTTCCGAGACGTCGTGAGGGGCGGAGGACGCTGGATGGGGAATAGCCACGGTGTTTAACTGGTTTGTCTCGATCGCCTCCTCGACAAGCCGACGGCGGTGCACCATCCACCAGCCGATGGGAAGAAGCAGCAGCGGGACACCGATGGCCACCGCCATGGCCGGCATCGGCATGGATTCCCAAAACTGCGCTATCTCCGATTCCCGGTGCGCCACCGCCTGTTGCAGGTCTGCGGGCTTCCGAATCGGCGCGGTCGCTTTGGCTGTGACCGCGGGCGGACTCACTTGAGCCAGCTTCGGCCCCGTCGGAAGCGTCTCGGCATCGTTGCTCGCCTTTGTCGTCGTGGTGGTCTGAGGCTTCGTCGCAGCGTCCGGTGGCTCCATCGGATTGTGCGGCGAGCCCGCCGGTTCCGGGCTGGCTTCAGGTTTCTTGGGTTCTGACGCCGCCCCCCGGGTGTGCATCGTCTTCGACGCGTCGATGGCGGCTGCCTGCAGGGGGTGCGTCGTCTTGGAGTCGGCCTTGACCGCCTCGTCGATCCCCGCCCTAATCTTAGCTTCGGCTTCAGGGATCGGGTTGGGCTCGGGGGGCTGCTTGTCTGCAACCCTGGCCGGCAAGACACCGGTCTCCTCGGCGACCTTCAGCTCCGGCTCCTCTTGTTGGCTCCCCTGAAGCTCCGCGAGCTGCTGATTGCGCACCTTGAGAAGCTTCCGAATATCCGCCAGCTGCCCCTCCAGGTCACGGATGCGCCCGCGCAGGTCCTCTGTCTCCTGACGATTGCTCTCGCTTGACTCGCGGACGAGCAGAAGCGCATTCTTGAGCGATCCGAGCTTCGACGCGCTCGGATTGTTCGGATTGTTCCCGGCTGCGGGTACAGATTGGCTGACGACCCCTGCCGCCCCGGCTGGCGGGGACTGAGCAATGGCAAGGTGATCGCTGCTTGGATGCTCTGCGACTGCTTCCTTTGCCAGCGGATGGGCGGTTACCCTGCGCCCTTCCAGGGCCATTGAGAACTCCCGTTCTGCAAGGGCAGGGTCAAGCGCGAAAAGCTCGGCGGACGAGGGCACCTCCAGGATCGCCCCGACCTTCAGCCGGTTGATATCACCGCGAATAAAGGCGCTTTGATTGCTTCGATAGATCGCCATCGCCGTCTGGGGGAGCGTGGCGCCGGGTGGGCTAATCGCCAGTGCTGCCTGCCAGAGACCTTTGCCCCGCGGAATCGGGCCGTAATGCAGTGGAAAACCAGCCTCGCTGTGAGGGCTGGCGACACTGCGCCCGGGCGCCTCTTTCGGTGCGGGCGTTGCCTGTGTTTCTGCAGTGGTGGGGTAGACCGGCTCGGCGACCGCCTCCGCAATCCTCGGGCGGTGCCGCTTCACGGTCGAGGGTAGATCGAGCAGGACCGTGTATTCTTTGACCAGTCGCCCTTGGGCGGAGCGGACCTCGAGGAGGAAATCCAAGTAAGGCTCTCGAATCGGCTTCTCGCTGGTAACCCGGATGATCGGGCGGCCTTGGGGCGAGATCTGCGGCTTGAATTTAAGCTCGCCAAGAGCGGGGGAGTATGACGCCCCGACTTTCTTGAACTCCGCGTCGGGTGCAAGTCCCACCTTGATATTGTCAAGCTCATTCGGCTTGACGTCTCTGAGGGCGATTTCTCCGACGAATGGCTCGTAGAGCGCCGAATGTGTGCGGATTGCCCCCAGTCCCAGCGCGCTGGCGCTCGCGGGTACCAACGCCAACGACACCGCCGAGGCCAGAATTAGCTTACGAAACATGGTCCTCCCCCACTCACAAGCTCGCGCTGCGCCACCGCAAAGGATGCGGTCCTTCGCGATCGCGACAGGCCTAGAAATCGTTGCAACAGTCTTTCACCGTGAGAGCAGCCCCGAATCAATGGCCCCCCCGACCTGACCTTCCGCGGCATTGGTGGTGTGCGGCCCTGTTGGTGCATCGCCCGCCGCCCTCTTTCGCTAGCACGGTAACCTTTCCAAAAAAACCGCAAGAAATCTGAGACGGCTATCGAAGAACGTGTCCTAACCAGATGCGTCCAATGAGTCGATGTCTCGTCAGACACCACGAGCTTTTCGCTCATTTCGGCTCAGCGTTCAGCGAGCACCCGCAGCATGCACCGCAAGGGCTCGGCCGCCCCCCATAACAGCTGGTCTCCGACGGTGAACGCCGAGAGGAATTCGCCGCCCATGCTCATCTTGCGTAGTCGTCCGACGGGCACATCCAAGGTCCCCGTGACCGCCGCGGGAGACAATTGCCTGACAGTCGCCGCGCGCTCGTTGGGCACGACTCGGACCCAAGGGTTTGCCGTTCCGACAATGTCGACCACCTCGTCCAGCGGGACGTCCTTTCTCAGCTTGATGGTCAGCCCCTGGCTGTGGCACCGCATCGCGGCGATACGTACGCAGGTGCCGTCCACCGGGACCAGGTGATGCTCCCGGCCCAGGATCTTGTTCGTCTCCGCACCGCCCTTCCATTCTTCCCGGCTCTGACCGTTGGGAAGCTCGGTATCGATCCAGGGGATGAGGCTGCCGGCGAGGGGGACTCCGAACTGCTCCGTTGGAAATCCCCCGCCACGCATCGTCTCAGTCACTGCCCGGTCGATGTCGAGGATGGCAGATGCAGGATCCACCAGGAGATCGGCCACCGCACCGTGGAGTGCCCCCATCTGCTCCAGGAGCTCGCGCATGTTCTTGGCGCCGGCCCCAGAAGCAGCCTGATAGGTCATGGAGCTGACCCATTCGACCAGGTCATGCCGGAACAGCCCGCCCACCGCCATGAGCATGAGGCTGACCGTGCAGTTTCCTCCGATGAAATCCCGTTTTCCGGCGCTCAGGGCATCCTCGATGATGCTGCGATTGACCGGGTCGAGGATGATGACACTGTCCCTTTCCATGCGCAGGGCCGAAGCAGCATCGATCCAATATCCCCGCCAGCCCGTCCCGCGCAGCTGACTGTAGACCTTCTTCGTATAGTCGCCGCCCTGACAGGTGACGATGACGTCCATCGCGCTGAGGGCGGTCAGGTCGTTGGCATCAAGGAGGGGTTGGCGTCCTCCTCCCAGGTCCGGAGCCTCTTGGCCGACCTGCGAGGTGGTGAAAAAGACCGGATCCGCGATCGCCGCAAAGTCGTTCTCCTGGCGCATGCGCTCCATGAGGACGGACCCCACGATGCCGCGCCAACCCACGAAGCCAACCCGATTCATAACCCTCTCCAGATGCGCACCCTCCAGTTTGCCTACGTCGACTTGCGGCTGCTGCGACTCAGGTCACGTCACCAAGGGCAGCGACCACCGCGTCCCCCATGTCGGCGGTGCCAACCTCGCGCATGCCGGCGGACATAATGTCAGCGGTCCGCAATCCCTGGTCCAAGACCCTCGAGACCGCCCCCTCGACCCGCGCGGCGGCCGCGGGCTCGCCGAGGGAGTAACGCAGCATCATCGCGACCGAGAGGATGGTGGCCAGCGGATTGGCAACCCCCCGGCCGGCGATGTCCGGCGCCGAGCCGTGGATGGGCTCTTTCATGCCCCGTCCGTTGGCGACGAGGGAGGCCGAGGGACGCATGCCAATCGAGCCTGTAAGCATCGCCGCAGCATCCGACAGGATGTCACCGAACATGTTGGTCGTCACCAGGACATCGAACTGCTTCGGCCGGCGCACCAGCTGCATCGCCGCGTTGTCCACGTACATGTGGATGAGCTCCACATCCGGATATTCGGCCCCCACCTCGGTTGCCACCTCCCGCCAGAGCTCCGTGCACTCCAGAACGTTCGCCTTGTCCACCGAGCATACGCGTCGCTGACGCTTGCGGGCGATGTCGAAGGCGACCCGGCAGATCCGCCGGACCTCCGATTCGCTGTAGATCAGGGTGTTGACCCCGACACGCTCGCCGTCCGCCCGGGGATGAACCCCCCGCGGCTCACCGAAGTAGATGCCGCCGGTCAGCTCGCGCATGATCAGGATGTCGAGCCCCGAGACCACCTCCGGCTTCAGCGCCGAGGCACCGGCGAGCTGTGGATAGAGGATCGCAGGCCGCAGATTCGCGAACAGCCCCAGTCCGGAGCGCAGCCCCAGCAGGCCCTTCTCCGGCCGCCGCGCGATCGGGAGGGCTTCCCATTTGGATCCGCCGACCGCCCCCAGGAGGACCGCATCGGATTGCCTGGCCAGGTCCAGGGTGGCCTCGGGCAGCGGCTGCCCGGTGGCTTCGATGGCCGCTCCGCCTACCAGGGCCTCGTCCATCTCGATGGCCAAGCCAAAGCCGTCCCGCAGGGACGCGAGCACCTTGACCCCTTCGGTCACGATCTCGGGCCCGATGCCGTCCCCGGGCAGAATCAGGATCTTCTTCGTCAAAGTTGTTCTCCAGCTCCGCCACAGCGCCGGCGCGCGGCGGGCCTCAATCAAGTCCGGGGCGTGTCCCCTCCCCCGCAAGCAGCCAGGGGGCCTGCTGTCTGCGCGCGGCCTCATAGGCCTCGATCGCAGCCACATGCCGAAGTGTTTGCCCGATCGCATCCAGTCCATTGAGCAGGCAGTGCTTCCGGTACGGTTGAACCTCGAACGGAATCAGCGCGCCATCGGGGAGCCCCAGGGTCTGCTTGGGCAGATCCACCGCGATTCGCAGCGCCGTCTCTTCGGTCGCCCGCGCGAACAGGTCATCGATGACCGTTGCGTCCAGAGTGATCGGCAGGATGCCGTTCTCGAAGCAGTTGTTGTAGAAGATGTCGGCAAAGCTGGTGGCTATGATCACACGGAAGCCGAAGTCCGCCAGTGCCCAAGGCGCATGCTCCCGGGACGAGCCGCAGCCGAAGTTCTCCCGGGCAAGAAGGATGCTGGCGTCCCGGTAGCGGGGATCGTTGAGCACGAAGTCCGGATTCAGCGGCCGGTGGGTGTTGTCTCTGCCGGGCTCGCCGGTGTCCAGGTACCGCCACTCGTCAAACAGGTTCGGCCCGAAACCGGTCCGCTTGATGCTCTTCAGGAATTGCTTGGGGATGATGGCGTCCGTATCCACGTTGGCGCGGTCCAACGGGCACACGACGCCGGCAAGGTTGGCGAACGGCTCCATCTAGAACTCCCTCACGTCGACAAAGTGGCCCGTGACCGCGGCGGCCGCCGCCATGGCGGGACTCACGAGATGGGTTCGCCCGCCGTAGCCCTGCCGGCCCTCGAAGTTGCGGTTGGAGGTGGAGGCGCAGCGCTCGCCGGGCTCGAGACGGTCCGCGTTCATGGCCAAGCACATGGAGCAGCCGGGCTCCCGCCACTCGAACCCGCCGTTTCGGAAAACCCGGTCGAGCCCTTCCGCCTCAGCCTGCACTTTCACCGGACCCGACCCCGGCACGACCATCGCCAACTTGATGCCGTCCGCCACCCGGCGGCCCTTGACCACTGCGGCGGCGGCGCGCAGGTCCTCGATCCTGGAGTTGGTGCAGGAGCCGATGAAGATCTTGTCCGGGCGGATGGCGGTGATCGGCGTGCCCGCCTCGAGTCCCATGTATTTGAGCGCGCGGGTCATGCCGCTCGCCTTCACCGGGTCCTGCTCTGCCGCCGGATCCGGCACCCGCCCGTCCACCGGGACCACCATTTCCGGGGAGGTGCCCCAGGTGACCTGGGGTTTGATCGGCGCGGCATCCAGGTGCACGACGCGATCGAATCGCGCCCCGTCATCGCTATGCAAGGTGCGCCAGTGGGCCGCGGCTTGCTCGAAGAGCTCGCCCGTGGGAGCAAACGGGCGTCCGCGCAGGTAAGCAATGGTCTTCTCGTCCGCGGCGATGAGGCCAGCGCGGGCCCCCGCCTCGATGGACATGTTGCAGACCGTCATGCGTCCTTCCATGCTCAGCGCGCGGATTGCATCCCCGGCGAATTCGATGACGTGACCGGTGCCGCCGGCGGTGCCGATTTCGCCGATGATGGCGAGCGCCACGTCCTTTGGGGTCACCCCCTTGCCGACCTCGCCGTCCACGCTGACCAGCATGGACTTGGATTTGCGCTGAACCAGGCACTGGGTGGCCAGCACATGCTCCACCTCGGAGGTGCCGATGCCGAATGCCAGGGCGGCGAACGCCCCATGGGTGGAGGTATGGGAATCCCCGCAGACGAGGGTCGTGCCCGGCAGCGTGAAGCCGACCTCCGGGCCGATGACATGCACGATACCCTGCCGCGGGTGGTCCATCCCGAACAGGGTGATGCCGAACTCGGCGCAGTTGGCAACCAGGGTCTCGACCTGGAGCCGCGCCACCGGGTCGGTGATCCCTTGAGCCCTCTTGGTGGTGGGCACGTTGTGGTCCGGGACTGCAAGGTTGGCGTCGACGCGGTGCGGTCGCCGCCCGTGAAGCCGAAGTCCCTCGAACGCCTGGGGCGAAGTCACCTCGTGGATGAGTTGTCGGTCGATATACAGCAGCGCCGTGTCTTCCTCGTAACGAACGGCATGGTCGTCCCACAACTTGTCGTAGAGCGTTCTGGCGCCCATCACCCAGCCTCCGCACAATACTGAATTTTTAAGCATAGAGCCGGGCTAACCCCGATGCAATCCGGCCCCCACCTATGTCCGAGCCGTCGCCCTGGAGCCGGCCGAGGAGCAGAATAGAAGCCCAGCAATGCGGGGACGCGCTGGCTCCGATCCGAGCACCTGCGCCGGGGCGTGCGCGCCCTCCTGCCTCGTCGCTTGGGAGGCTGTCGAAAGACCCGACAGCCTCTGTGGTGCGGGGACACACCCTCCTCAAAGGGGCGATGGGTTAAGATTGACGCGATGAAATTCCATGACCCCGAGACCGGTCGGTTTGCGGTGTACGCGGGCGAAGAGCTCTCCCGGTACGGGTTCGGCCACGGGCATCCGTTCGGTCCTGACCGTTTTGGCGCCTTCTGGACCGCCTTAGAGGATTCCGGCCTGCAGGACCGGGTCCTTATATTGCCGCCGGTGGCGGGCCGGGCGGAGGATCTGCTCCGCTTCCATGCGGAAGATTATGTCGCCCTGGTGCGGGAGCGCTCCGGCAGCGGCGAAGGCTTTCTCGACACCGGGGACACCCCTGCCTTCCCAGGGATCTATGAGGCCGGACTCTATGTTGTCGGCAGCGTCCTGGACGCCACGCGGCGCATCGTCACGGGGGAGCTGAGTCGGGCGTTCGTGCCGATCGCCGGGCTGCATCATGCGCGCCGCGGGGCGGCCTCCGGCTTTTGCGTGTTCAACGACTGCGCAATTGCGATCGAGACCTTGCGCCAGGTGCACGGGATCCAGCGGATCGCCTATGTGGATATCGATGCCCATCACGGCGACGGTGTCTACTATGCCTACGCGGAGGACCCGGAGCTCTGCATCGCGGATTTTCACGAGGACGGCCGCTACCTGTACCCCGGAACCGGAGAGAGTTCTGAGATCGGCATTGGGCCCGGGCGAGGCACCAAGCTCAATGTCGCTCTCCCACCGTTCGCGGATGACACGCTTTTTTTCCGGCTGTGGCCTTCCGCAGAGCGGTTTGTGGAGGCCTTTCGGCCGGAGCTCATCCTGCTGCAGTGCGGGGCGGATGGGCTCGCCGAAGATCCCCTCACCCATTTGCAGCTGACCGGAGCTGTGCACCAGCGCGTGACCACCGCACTCTGCCGCATTGCCGACGCGCACTGCGGCGGCCGGCTGCTGGCACTCGGGGGCGGGGGCTACAATCGGACCCATACCGCCCAGGCTTGGGTGAGTGTGGTGGGCGCCATGCTGGGCGCACCCGCCTCGCCTGGCTGAGCGCGGCGGGCGGCAAGGGGTTACGATGAAAGTCGCGCGTAGCGCGCTCCCTATCACCCTCGCCCACTGGGAGAGGGCCGGGGTGAGGGAAACGGTCATGGCGGCAGCGACCGACTTTGTCCCATATTGGTTCTCTGGGATGGCGCTGACGCCATGGCCGTTAGGCGAGCTCTGTCAAAGCGCCTTCCGCCTCCGGCCTGACCGACGCGTAGATCGAGAGGTAGCGCTCGGCGGGCTTTGACCACGAATGGTCCGCCCGCATGCCGTTTATCCGCAGCTGGCGGAAATACTCGGGGAAGCGAAACCAGAGACCGATGGCGCGGGCCAGGGCGGAGTCGAGTCCATCCCGGGTGAAGTCGTTGAAGACATAGCCGTTGCGTTCCTCGAAAGGCCTGTCCGAGTAATTGGCGTCGAAGACCGTATCGGCGAGCCCCCCCACTCGGCGAGCAATGGGTACGCAGCCGTAGCGCATGGCGATCATCTGTGTGAGGCCACAGGGCTCGTAGACGCTGGGAATGACGATCATGTCGGACCCCGCGTACATCTGGTGGGCGAGGTCCTCGTCGTAGTCGAGCTCCAGCTGGCAGTCAGGACTGCCTTCCATCTCGTCCATGATTCCCCGGAACAGCCGGTCGACGGCCGGGTCCGGCGCACTGCCCAGGAGCGCCACCTGGCATTCGTTCTCCAGGGCGTAGTAGATAGCGTGCTGCAGGAGGGCGACCCCCTTCTGGCGGTCTAGCCTGCTGATCACCGAGACAATCGGCTTGCTTGCGTCCTGCAGGCCGAGCCGTTGACGCAGCGCCGCCTTGCTCAGTGCCTTATTCGGGAGACTGTCCGCCGTGAATGGCGCGACCAGGTGGCTGTCGGTGGCCGGGTTCCAGGTGTCCACATCGATCCCGTTGAGCACCCCCACGACCTTCTGTGCGCGGGCTGCCAAGGTCCCTTGGAGTCCCATCCCCTGGTCGGTGTGCTCGATCTCCCAGGCGTAGCGAGGAGAGACCGTGGTGACCGTGTTGGAGTACAGGATGCCGCCCCGCATCAGGTTGACGGCGCCGGGGTCGCCGGGGTCAGACAGGCGCTCCAGCGTCGGCATGCGTTTGGAGTCCAGCCCCACCTGGTACAGCACGGACTGGCCGGTGACTCCCTGGTGTCCGACGTTGTGCAGCGTGTAGCAGACCCGCGGGCGGGTCATGCCGAGTCCCTCGTAGATCTCGAACAGGAGTACCGGCACCAGCCCCGTGTGCCAGTCGTTGCAATGGATGATGTCCGGCTGCTTGTTGGACTTGTGGAGAAACTCCAGAACCGCCCGCGAGAAGAAGGCAAAGCGCTCCACGTCGTCCGGCTCGCCGTAGATGCGGCCTCGCTCAAAGAGGTTGCGGGGGGAATGGGCATCGATGAGCCAGCACTGGACACCGTCGACCCGACCGACCTCCAGGTCGCAATGAACCGATCGTTCGTAGAAAGGGACCCAGAGGTCCCGATAGGCCTTATGCAGGTCGTCGATGCGGTCGTGGCGCAGGCAGTCGTACTTGGGCAGGACAATCTCCACGGTGTTGCCCTGGCGGGCGAGCTCGCGAGCCAATCCGTGGACAAAATCGCCCAATCCGCCGACCTTGGCGACGGGGGCGCACTCGGCTGCGACAAGCATGATTTGCATGTGGTTTTTCGCGACAGCGGCCGTATCAACCGAAGTGTGTCAGATCGATGCAGGGAAAGAGATTATCCATCTCCTCCAGGGCCGCCAGCCGCCCCTCCTCCACCCGGTTAGTGCGCAGCGCTCCCGTGAGAAAGCTGAACCGCGCCAGCTGATGCCGGATCACGGACTCCGCGTGTCCCTCCTCTGCTCCATTCATCTGGAAAGTCCAGTCCGATGCCTGGGCGAGCAGCAGAGAGCGGGCGGCTTGGCGTAACAGCCGCCCTGTCCACTGATCGCCTTGTGTCGGGCCGTGCCTCCCGACCAGTCGCTTGAATTCGGTCGCCGCCTGATGGAGCCGTAGGTGGACCCAGCCGGTCTCCGGGCTGAGCCAGGCACCATTGTGCCCCTGCTCTCCCCAGCTTGACGCCGCGGGTTGGACCTCCGACAGGGTCCCGAAACGCTCCAGGTACCTCCCAAGGGTTACGGGCTCGAGGTCGGGGGTGGCGTCGAGGCAGCGGGCCAGGCCTTCGAGGAAGGCGGAGCCCTCGAACCACCAGTGGCCGAAGAGCTCGGCGTCGTAAGGTGCCACAACCAGGGGAGCAGGGACGGATGTCCCCAGCTGATTCAGAAGCTTCCGGCGCCTCTCGACGAAGCGCTCGGCGTCCCGCGCAGCCTGCTGCAGGGCCAGGCCAGGGGCGTAGGGGGCCTTGGGCCCCTCCCCGCCCGTTACGCGAAAGTACTTGAGTCCCGTTGGAGCAACCTCGACTCCGGGAGGGAGAAAGTCCGCCAACGCACCGGCTGCACCCGGCTCGTAACCCAGATCCCGATGATATTCCCGATAGGACGGGTGACCCGGGTAACCCTGCTCGCGGCTCCACACCTCACACGCGGAATCGGGATCGCGGCCGAAGATCGCTACCCCTTCGCTTTCGGTCGGGGCGTAGACGCCCCCCGGCGGGGGCGGCGTCGCCTGCTGCAGCCCATGTGCGTCGAGAATCATGTACTCGTAACCCGCCCCCTTGACCTCCGCCTCCAGGCCCGGGTAATAGCCGCACTCGGGAAGCCAGAGCCCGCGGGGGTCGCGACCGAAGGTGTCGCGGAAATAATCGCGGGCGACCCCGAGCTGGGCGCGCACGGCGGCGGGCTCGCTGCGCAGCAGAGGCAGGTACCCATGGGTCGCGCCGGTGGTCATCAATTCCAGCACGTTCGATGACTCCAGGTCGCACAAGGCACCTAGGACGTCGGTCCGCAGCTCATCCAGGTAGAAGCGCCGCAGGCGCGCAACCCGTGCGTAGTAATAGGCGGCCAGCGCGCTGCGATGGGGCCCTTGCGCGGCTCGTTGCTGGCGTTCACACAGCCTGACGAGGCGGGCCAGGTAATCCAGGTAGCGCCGCTTCAGCAAGGCGTCGCCGAGCATCGAGCCGAGGGTGGGCGAGACGGAAAGGGTCAGACGAAAGCGGGATCCCCGCTCCGCTGCTCGGCGCAGCACCTGAACCAGGGGAAGATAGCAGTCCGTGATCGCCTCGAAGAGCCAGTGCTCTTCCAGGAAGCGCGGGTACTCCGGGTGCCGGACAAACGGCAGGTGCGCGTGCAGCACCAGTCCGATGTGGCCGGGGCGGCTCACTCGGAGAGTAACCCTTCCGGCAGGCGAGCCGGTAGATCGCTCAGGGCGAGCTCTAAGATGCCGGGGTCATCGACCGCCCGGCGCAGGAAGAAATAACCCTTGGGCCCAACCTGTAGGCGATGACCGAACAGGCCGATTTCCTGCCCCGGGGTTGCCCGGCC
>JARRNE010000016.1:0-11461 GCA_037385305.1 Chromatiaceae bacterium
ATCTCGCACACCCAAGGCTGGCTGCATTGCAACCTGCCGGGGACGGACGCGGCCGGCACGGTCAAGGCGCTGATGGACGACCTGATCGCGGACTTCGAGAACGAGCGCTTCCCGAACCGGGTGAAGATCACGACCTCCTGTTGCCAGATCAACTGCGGACGGCATGCGGATATCGGAGTCATCGTTCAACATCATCATCCACCCCGCATCAGCCACAACAATATGCAGATCTGCGATCTGCCCAAGGTCGTGGCCATCTGCCCGACCGCGGCCATTCGGCCCAAAGTGGTGAACGGCACGCCCTCTGTCGAGGTGGTGGAAGAGAAGTGCATGTACTGCGGGGCCTGTCACGGCCAGTGTCCGAGCATGGAGATCCGTGACGCGGACACGGATACGCTGTCCATCTGGGTCGGCGGTAAGGGCTCCAACGCCCGCGGTGGGCCTTCGCTGATGAAGCTGGCGGTGTGGGGGCTCCCCAACAATCCGCCACGCTGGCCGGAGGTCTCGGACGCCGTGCGCAGGATATTGGAGGCTTACCGGGAGGGCGCCAAGGACTGGGAGCGGGTCGGTGAGTGGATCGAGCGGATCGGCTGGCAGCGGTTTTTCGAGAAGACCGGCTTCCCGTTCACCAAATACCACATCGAAGATGCCCCGGGCGCCATGTGGACCTACAACCGGTCGACGCAGGTGCGAATTTAGCTAAGTCCCATCAAGAACAGCAAAGTTCGAGGGCCGCAGTAGATGGAAACGACTATTCTTAGCGAGGGGAGGTCCCCCGCCGATGTCGAGGCGAGGCTCAAGCCTTTCGACCCCGACGAAATCGTGGTTCGTAATGGCCGCAGCTGGAAATGCCCGGTCTACACCCAGCGACTACCCCCGTGCCGCGGTGCGTGCCCTGCCAGCGAGGACGTGCGCGGCTACCTCACCACGATTGCCCAGGCAGATCTGTTCAAGCAGACCGCCGGGGAGGTGCTCGACCGCGCCTGGGAAATCCTCACCGACAAGAATCCCCTGCCCGCCGTGCACGGCAGGATTTGCCCCCATCCCTGCGAGACGTCCTGCAACCGCAAGCACAAGGAAGACGGTGCCGTCGCCATCAACAACATGGAACGATTCATCGGCGATTATGGATTGAAAAGGAAGCTGAAGCTGAAGAAGCTCACGGACGAGGTCAAGCCGCAAAAGGTGGCTGTGATCGGATCCGGTCCTTCCGGGCTTTCCGCTGCCTATCATATGGCCCGCCGGGGGTATCATGTGACCATATTCGAGGCCTTCGACAAGCCGGGAGGAATGTTGCGCTACGGCATACCCCCGTACCGCTTGCCGAAGGATGTGCTGGATGGCGAGATTCAGAACATCCTCGATTTAGGCGTGACACTCAAATGCAGCACCAAGGTCGGCGAGGATATCCCGTTTGAAGACATCCGCCGGGACTTCGACGCCGTCTATTTAGCCGGCGGGTCTCACAAGGGGGCGAACATGGGCGTCCCGGGAGAGGAGTCCGCCAATATCTTCACTGCCGCCAGCTTCCTGAACCGCGTCAACACCGGTGCCAAGGTGGATATCGGTGACCGTGTGGTGATTGTCGGTGGCGGGGACAGCGCGGTGGATGCGGCCCGTGTCTCTCTGCGTCTGCAGGCATTGAAGCGGGAGGAGGAGGAGTTCGCAGACGTTCAGGAGCTCGATAAGGAAGCAATCGACGCAGAGATGAAGGCTCAGGTGGCGGTACAGGACACGATCTCCGACAAGACGATGGTGGATGCGGCGCGGGCCACCCGACGGGTATCCAAGTACTCGGAGGTAGTGATTCTCTATCGGCGTACCCGCGCCGAAATGCCGGCCATTTCGGAGGATGTGGATGCGGCGGCGAAAGAAGGGATCCGAATCGAGTATCTGTGCGCTCCGGTTCGGTTCATCACGGATGGCGGGCGCGCCACCGCCGTCGAATGCGTACGCATGGAGTTGGGCGAGCCCGACGCGTCCGGCCGCCGCCGGCCCATACCGATCAAAGGCTCGGAGTTCACGCTTCCCGTCGACACCGTCATGGTGGGTATCGGTCAGAAACCGGAGCTTGTGGGTGGCTTGGCCGCGCTGGGCAACCAATGGGGTTGGGTGGATGCCAGCAGCATCGGCGCAACCAAGGAGGAAGGGGTTTTTGCTGGTGGTGATGTATTGGGCCTAGGGATTTCTGCGAACGCCACGGGGCAGGGCCGGGTCGCCGCCCGTGCCATGGACGCCCATCTTCAAGGGAAGAGCTACAAGAAGCCGCATATGGGCACGCCGGTTCCCTACACCGACCTACGTCTGGAATATTATGCCCCGGCGGCCCGCAACGACGAAAAGGAGATCGACGTCGACCAGGCGACTGCCGGCTTCAAAGAAATCAGGGAGGGCCTGAGCACCGAACAGGCCTTTGCCGAGGCGGGCCGCTGTATGAGTTGCGGGCTGTGCAATGCCTGCGACCAGTGCCGGGTATACTGTCCACAAGTGGCCATCTCCCGTGACATGAAACGCCCCAAAGGTCAGGTGATGTTCACCGATTATTCCCGCTGCACGGGTTGCCATGTGTGCTTCGCGGCCTGTCCGACCGGGTATATTCAGATGGGGATGGGCATGTAAACGGGCTGGGAATCGGTAAGCGGTTAACGTCTCCCTTTGCCGGGGCGCTCAATCCCCTTTCCAAGGGTGCGGCGGAGACCAAACTCCTTTGACCCGTCCTCTTGTGGTCAGGTGGACTTGGCCGTAAGATTACTCTCAGATCTTGTGGACTTGCAGACGCGGGTGTCGGCGGGGAGTGGCTGCACCCGATCGTAGTAGCTGTTGAACGGAGATTGATGATGGGTATCGAAATAGATGGTAAGACGCTTCAAACCGATGAAGAGGGCTATTTGGCCGATATCGGCCAGTGGGAGCCTAAAGTAGCGGACCATATGGCTCGCACAGATGGCATTGACCTCACGGAGGCCCACTGGGTGGTTCTCAACATATTGCGAGATTACTACAACGAGTACCAATCGGCTCCGCCTATCCGGGTGCTTAACAAGACAATCGGCAAGAAAGTCGGCAAGGATAAGGGCAACAGCGACTATGTATACTCACTGTTTCCCGAAGGTCCGGCCGTGCAGGCCTGCAAGTACGCCGGTTTGCCCAAGCCGACCGGCTGCGTCTAGGTTGCGGCTGTAACCCGGTGGCTCAAGCTCGTTGACGGGGACCGGACGATCGAAGCTCGGTGCTCTCCCGAGGGGCAGCACGATGTTGCTGGCGACGGAGGGTGCCGGTCCGGCTCTGACAGGCCTTTGCGGGGCTTGCACTGTCGGGACAGGGTCCATAACACCTCAGCCCCGACCAGGTCAAGGGCGATTTGCGTGGGTAGCTTGAGACAGCCTGTATTATTCAACCAGTTCTTCACTAGTGACGAGGGAAAGATGGACTAGGCCGGCCAGATTGGTGTGAGATGTCGCGCCCCCTGCCCATTGGAGGTTAAGAAAGTGGCGGTTGTTGCTACGGGTTTTCTCGCGTTCCTGTTCTATTCTGCAACCGCGATTTTCTTGGCCGGCCTGGTCCACAAGATTGTCCAATACTCGCGTGCTCCTGCGCCCCTGAAGATACCTGTCACGCCTGCGCCCACGACACGTACGGGATTGGTTTTCCGAATGGGGCGGGAGCTGTTCTTCTTCGAAAGCCTATTCCGGTCGAGCAAGTGGACCTGGGTCTTCGGATGGCTGTTTCACTTCGGCCTGTTCCTGGTGCTCGTCCGACATCTGCGTTACTTCACCGACCCCGTATGGGGCTGGGTCGTCCTCCTACAGCCCTTGGGTAAATACGGGGGCCTTGCGATGGCCGTGGGGCTGGCTGGCCTTTGGGCCCGCCGCCTTCTGGTCGATCGGATACGCTACATAACCAAGCCTTCTGACCATCTCATGTTGGCGTTATTCGCTGGTATCGCCGGCGGCGGTCTTTTGATGACCTACGTCACTCACACGGACATCCTTGCCGTCAAGAAATTCTGCTTGGGACTGATTCGCCTTGATTTGGGGGACCTGCAGAACCTGCCGGCGCATGCCGCAGATATCGTGCTGTATGTGCATCTACTGCTCGTTGTCGCTCTGGTAGCCGTGTTTCCTTTCAGCAAGCTGCTACATGCACCGGGACTATTTTTCAGTCCGTCCCGTAACCAGCGGGACAATCCGCGCGAGCGGCGCCACTTAGCGCCCTGGGCGGCGCGGCTAGGCTATCCCAGCGGAAAGTGAAGGCAAGCTGGCTTCCCTTTGGCATCGGCCTAGTGACTTAGGAGCAAGAAGGCAATGGCGAATTTCGAAACACCTGAGCTCAGCCAGTGGCCGGCCGTACCGAAGATCAAGCCGGGTGCCATGGCCCATATGGCTCCCCACGTGGCAAAACCCGAAATCCAGGAGGCCCTCGGTTACCCGGGCGAGCTAGTGGACAACTGGGAACGGGTAGCAATAGACAAGCTCGGTGAGCTGAAAGGAAAATACCGGTCGCTGCAGGTCTTTATGGACGCCTGTGTGAGCTGTGGCGCCTGTACAGACAAGTGCCATTACTTCCTGGGTAGCGCCGATCCGAAGAATATGCCGGCGGCGCGCCAGGATCTGATGCGAAGCGTCTATCGCCGCTACTACACCCTGGCCGGCAAATGGTTCCCGAAGCTGGTGGGCGCCCGGGACATGACCAAGGAGGTTCTAGACGACTGGTACAGCTACTTCTTTCAGTGTTCCCAGTGTCGGCGATGCGCCGTGTTCTGCCCTTTCGGTATCGATACTGCCGATATCGGCATGGCGGCTCGCGAGATCATGGACACTGTGGGTAGAGGGCAGAAGTACTCCAACGAAGTCGTCGGCAAGGTCTTCCAGTTTGGTAACAACTTGGGTCTCCCAGGGAGGGCGATAGCAGACGCCATGGAAAGTCTCGAAGAAGACGTTGAGGAGGAGACCGGCCAGAAGATCCGCATCCCGGTGGATGAAAAGGGCGCTGAGGTGCTGCTGGTGGTTCCCTCGGCGGATTTCTTCGCCGAGCCACATGTCGACGGTTTGATCGGTTATGCCAAGGTTTTTCACCAGGCTGGTATCCGCTGGACGTTTAGCACACATGCGTCGGAAGGCGGCAATTTCGGCATGTTTATCGGTAGTTACGAAAACATGCAGCGGGTGTCTATACGCATTCGAGAGGCGGCGCTGGACCTCGGAGTCCGGCGGATCGTATTCGGCGAGTGCGGCCATGCGTGGCGTGTGGCATACAGCTTCCTCAACACGTTGGCGGGACCCTTCGATTTTCTCGATCCGGACTACCCGGTGCCGCAGCACATCTGTGAGGTTACTTATGACCTCATGAAGCGCGGGGTACTGAAATTCGACAAGTCGAAGAACGATCATATGATCGTGACGTTTCACGACTCATGCAACCCAGCACGTGCCGCCCGCATGGGAGATCTGCCGGGAGGCCAGTTCACCATCCCACGTGAGATCATCAAGGCCACGTGTAATCATTTCGTAGAAATGCCTCCGGATACCATCCGCGACGCCACCTTTTGTTGTGGGGCTGGTGGGGGCATCTTGACGGATGAGCTCATGGAGCTCCGGGTCAAAGGCGCAATGCCGCGCATGCAGGCATTGAAGGATGTTGTCGACACAGACGGCGTAACTCACATGGTGAGCATTTGTGCCATTTGCAAGAGCCAGTTCTCAAAAATTCTGCCGTATTTCAAATTTAATGCGCGGATGAATCTAGGCCTACATCAGCTGGTAAGCAACGCGATTATCCTCGAGAATTGCAATTGAGGTGGCAAGAGAATTGACCGTAAAGAAGGGTGATTGTGCATTCGTAGTACGAGGCAACGCGAAGGCTGGGTGATGGCTCAGGCAAGCACCATCCTGCGGGGCACGGCGAAGGGCCTGGGGCGGGGCACCACCCGCAAGCAGCTCGGACAAAGCGAGCACAAGCTCATCGCCAAGGACGCCGACTACATCGGCAACAACCAGGAACGCCTTCGCTATGACGAGGCCCTTGCGCACGGACTGCCGATTGCCACCGGCGTCATCCAGGGTGCTTGCCGCCGTCCGGTCAAGGACCGCAGGGACATCACCGGCGCACGCTGAAGCTTGGAGGGGGCCGAGGCCAGTCTCGAGCTGCGCTCACTCTGGCTCCGCTTCGCGGATTTTCTTGAGCCGATCCAGCATAGTGAGCGGCTGGATCTTCCCCGCGTCCTGCATCAGTTCATCCACCTGCCTGCCGCGTTCGCCGCTCAACGCCTTGATACGCTTGGCATAGGCCTTATTGATGGAGCTGACCAGATCAACGAATTCGCAAGGTTTGAGCAGGTATTCAAAGGCTCCCTCCTGTGCGGACCGGAAAGCTGAGCTGGCCGAGCCGTGACCGGTGAGGATGATGATCTCGATCGTAGGATCGCGTTCTTTCAGCCGGTTGAGCAGCTCCTCTCCGTCCATCTTGGGCATTCGCAAGTCTAGCACGGCCACGTCGAAGTTTTGCGTGGCGGTCTCCTTCAGGGCTTGGACGGGGTTGGTGTAGGCATGGACTTCAATCTCGCGCGGCTTGAGCCGCCTGGTCATGTAGTCGACGAACTCATGCTCATCGTCCACGAAAAGAAGCTGTATCTTCTCTTTCACGCTTCCCTCCTTGTGTCCCCGTCTTGCAGGAGTATGGTGCGGTAACCCCGGCGGCTGCCGCAAGCCGTCTGGACTTTTCCACTATAGCCGTTCGGCGGCGCAGACCGCAAGTCGGCCCCGTCGAGGCCAGGCCTGAAGCACGAGCCGCTGTTACGGCGTGCGGACCCGGGCCAAGGGAGGGAGAGAAGGCGGTGGGGGTGCAGAGAAGCAGCAATTGGGCGAGCGACAAGGAGCAGGATCGAAGCGGTCGGGGCGTGCTGGGAGGGGTTTGACGAAAATCGGAGGTACAGATGAAGATGAGCGACCGACCTTTCAAAGTGCTCGGTATTCAGCAGATCGCAGTGGGAGGCCTCGACAAGAACCGGTTACGCACACTATGGGTGGATATGCTCGGTCTGAACCTAAGTGGTAACTACCAGAGTGCGTCCGAAAATGTGGACGAAGACATCGCGGTGGTTGGCTGCGGGCCTAACAAGGTGGAAGTCGATTTGATGCAACCGCTCGATCCCGACAAGAAACCGAGGGTACAGGATCCGCCGCTCAATCACGTGGGATTGTGGGTGGACGATCTGCCGGCGGCGGTGGCGTGGCTACAGGCTCGTGGTGTGCGTTTTACCCCGGGCGGTATCCGCAAGGGAGCATCCGGCTTCGATGTCTGTTTCATCCATCCGAAAGGTACCGCAGAGTCTCCCGTCGGAGGCGAAGGTGTGTTGATCGAGCTGGTCCAGGCGTCGCCCGAAGTACGGGAGAGCCTTGACTGAAAGGCGCGATGCCTCCTCGGATCAAGGCGCCGATCTTGCCCGTCATGTCACAGGAACCGGAAGCCGAAGACCTCCTTCAGTGCGGAGAGGCCGAGCGTGGGCAGCGCGGCAAGGGCTATGACCTCGAGCAGGTGCCTCGCAGCCAGCGGCTCGGTGCCCAGCACCAGGCTGCCGGCGGGTGTGTAGATGGCCAGCAGCGAAAGTGACGCAGAGAAGGCAACGGCTGCCAGCAGCATGCGGTTGCCGAATGGGTCCTTGCGGAACAGCGTTGTCAAGGAGCGGGCGTCGAAGATGTGCCAGAGCTGCGCGAAGACGAGCGTCGCGAAGGCAACCGTCTGCGCATAGGCCTGTGAGGCTCCCGTCGAGAGCGCCGCGTGGAACAGCCAGAAGGTCAGTCCCCCAAGCGCGAGGCCACGGAGGACGATCCGCTGCCCGAGTCCGCCGGCGAAGATATTCTCGTGGCGGCCGCGTGGCGCCCGACGCATGATGTCCGCCTCGGCTGGCTCCAAACCCAGAGAAAGCGCCGGGATACCGTCCGAGACCAGATTGATCCAAAGGATCATCAACGGGGCCAGGGTGAGTAGCGGGTCCGCACCCATCAGCAGGAATGCGAACAGGATCGCCGAGACCTCCGCGACGTTCGCGGTCAGCGCCTGGCGGATGAATTTGAGCAGGTTGTCGTAGATGCGCCGGCCTTCGCGCACGGCGGTGACGATGGTCGAGAAGTTGTCGTCGAGCAGAACCAGCGCCGCGCTATCCTTCGCGACCGAGGTGCCGGTAATGCCCATGGCCACACCGATGTCAGCGCTGCGCAGTGCCGGCGCGTCGTTCACGCCGTCGCCGGTCATCGCCGCGATCTCCCCGTTGGCCTGCATGGCGTTGACGATGCGAAGCTTGTGCTCCGGGGTCACCCGCGCGAACACTGCGGCGTGCCGAACGGCCTCCTGAAGCTGGCGGTCGGTCAGGGTGTCCAGCTCGGCGCCGGAGTGCACGGTCTGAGCGGCCGAGTGCTTGATGCCGATCTGCTCGGCGATCGCCTCGGCGGTGACCGCGTGGTCGCCGGTAATCATGACCGTGCGCACGCCGGCGCTTTGGGCCTCGGCAACGGCGCTCGGGACCTCCGGGCGCGGCGGATCCATGATGCCGTGGATGCCGACCAGCACCACGTCCTGTTCGTGGTCATGGGCATCGTCGGGCGTCTCCTGATCGACGCGTTTGTAAGCAATCGCGAGCGTGCGCAGGGCCCTCGCGCCAAAGTCTTCGATGGTGCGCTCGATCGCGGCGCGGCGCTCTGCGGTGAGCTCCACCTCTTCGCCATGCAGCAGCAGCTCCGACGCCCGGGACAGAATCACGTCCGGTGCGCCCTTGGCGGCCAGCACCCGCTCCCCGGTCGGCATGCGCACGAGCACACTCATCATCTTGCGCGTCGAGTCGAACGGGAACTTCTGCAGGGTCTCGTGCCGCTGCGCCTTCAGCTCGGCGCGTGAGATTCCGGCCTTTGCCGCGGCAACCACCAGCGCGCCATCGGTCGGGTTGCCCTGGATCGCCGGACGGCCGTCCGCTTCGATCAGGCGGGCGTCGTTGCAGTAGGCGGAGACGGCGAGCATGCGCCGCAGATCGACATCGTCCGCGACATCCGTCTCGTTGCCGTCGGCATCGATGAAGGCGCCGTTGGGGTCGAAGCCTTCCCCGGTCACCGTCCACGACTTGCCCCCCGCCCACAGCCGCATGACCTGCATCTGGTTCTGGGTCAGGGTGCCGGTCTTGTCGGAGCAGATCACCGATGTCGTGCCCAGCGTCTCGACCGAGCTCAGCTGCCGGACGAGGGCGTTCTTCCGGGCCATTGCTTGCGAGCCCAGGGTCAGCACGATCGTGACGATCGTCGGCATGCCCTCGGGAATCGCCGCCACCGACAGCGAGATGGCAGTGTTCAGCATCTCGATCGCGTCCATACCGTGGGCGATCCCGATGCCGACGACGATGGCGACAACCAGGAGCGCGGCGCCGATGAGGATCCTGGACAGGCTCTCAATCCGTTCCTGTAGCGGTGTTTTCGGTTGCTCGGCCGTCGCCATCAGCCCGGCGATATGGCCGACCTCGGTGTCCATGCCGGTGGCGATGACCAGCCCGAGCCCGGTGCCGTTGGTGACCAACGTGCTGCTGAAGCCCATGTTGAAGCGCTCGGCGAGGACGACGTCGCCGTCGCCTTCGATCACCTGGTCGTGCTTGTCCACCGGCTCGGACTCGCCGGTCAGCGCTGCCTCGTCGAGCTGCAGCCGGTTGGCCTCGATCAGGCGCACGTCTGCGGCGAGGATGTCGCCGGCCTTGATCCGCAGCAGGTCACCGGGGACGATGTCCCGCGCGGAAATCTCACGCCAGTCGCCGTCGCGGTGCACGCTGGCGGTCGGCGCGGCCATCTCGCTCAGCGCGGCGAGGGAGCGTTCCGCCTTCCATTCCTGAATGAAGCTGATGCCGGCATTGATCAGCACGATCACCAAGATCGCGATCGCGTCGACCCAGTGCCCCGTGTACCCGGAGATCAGGGCGCCGACCAGCAGGATGATCAGCAGCGGGTTGACGAGCTGGCGCAGGAACATCACCAGCGGCGACGCCTTCTTCGCCTCGGCGAGCTTGTTCGGACCGTAGGTCCTCAGACGGCTCGCGGCTTCCCCGGCGGATAGGCCCAGGTCGAGGTCGACACCGAGATCTTTGGCGACCGCTCGTCCGTCCCGACCATAGACGAGCTGCGGCGTCAGACCACCTTGGGCGGAAGTTGGAGAGACTGACGGTCCTTGGAGCGGTGCTGCGTCGCTCGCAGCAGCGGATGTCCGAGACATCTCGAGTCCTCTTCGCACGCGGTAACGTCGCTGAGATGATGTGCAGGGTAGCTGGGAACGGGCTGTGGCAATCCACCCCGGTGGACCCCCGTATGATTGGCAGGTGGCTACTCGCTTGGCAAGGGCTAATTACCCCCGGCGTCACCGGCCGCGTCTGGACGAATTCACCCGTTCCCGTCTGACAAACGGCCTGAGGCTCGGAAAGGAGGGACCCCGACGGGGACGGAGACGCAGCAACGTATGTCGCCTACCTGCAACGAAGGCGGTCCTTGGGCCGCTCACGCGACCTGTCCTCCCTAGCGAACCGCAGAGAGCAGCGGATGCTCGCTTGCGCGAATATGATCCAGCAGCTCGTCGAGCGCGGCGGGCTTGCCGAACAGAAAGCCCTGAAACTGGCGGCAGCCGTGCGTGAGGAGGAAGTCCATTGCCTCCCGGGACTCAACGCCTTCGGCGATGACGTCAAGGCGCAGGTGCCGGGCCATCGAGATGATGGCCTCGACGATCGGGGCGTCGCCGTGATCGGCAATGATCTCCGTGACGAAGGAGCGGTCGATCTTGATGGTGTCGATGGGCAAGCGCTGAAGGTAGGCGAGGGACGAGTGTCCGGTGCCGAAGTCGTCGATGCTGCACCCGACCCCAAGGTCACGCAGGGCCTGGATCTTGGCGACGGCCTGGTCCGGGTTCTCCATAGCCGTGCTCTCCGTGATCTCCAGTCGCAAGAGGCGCGGGTCGGCGCGGGTCTCCGCCAGGATGGCGCGGAGGCGGTCGACGAACTCGGGCTGCCGAAACTGCTTCTGACCGATGTTGATCGCGAGGGGAACGGGGCGCCAGCTGGCGATCGCGACCAGGTCGCGACATGCCATGCGCAGAACGTGCTCGCCGAGCGGAAGGCTGAGTCCGGTCTCTTCGGCGACCTGCAGCAGCGCTTCCGGCGAGACCAGGCCCAGCTCCGGGTGCCGCCACCGCAGGAGTGCTTCCAGCCCGATGATCTGGCGGGAGGGGTTCACCTGCGTCTGGTAGACGAGAGCCAGCTGCTCATTGCTGAGGGCTTGCCGCAGATCCCGTTCATTCTCGAGGCGCCGGTACGCCGCCTCCTGCAGTCCGGACGTGAAGAACTGCACCCCGCCCCGACCCTGTTCTTTGGCCCGATACATGGCCATGTCCGCATGCTTCAGGATCTCGTTGGGCGTGGTGCCGTCGCCCGGGAAAAAGGCGATGCCCA
>JARRNE010000017.1:0-12631 GCA_037385305.1 Chromatiaceae bacterium
GCAACGGGGCAGAGCTTCATCTCGATCTGATTGATGCCATGGTGGTCGCCGGGGATCCGCGAGAAAGCGACGCGGCTGTCGGGGAGTACGAGCGTTCCGCCTGTCCCACCTGCGGCTCCTGCTCAGGGATGTTCACCGCGAACTCCATGAATTGTCTGACCGAAGCGCTGGGCTTGAGCCTTCCGGGCAACGGGTCCTTGTTGGCAACCCACGCCGATCGTCGCGAGCTGTTCCTGGAGGCGGGCCGGGTGGCCGTCCAACTGACCAAGAGGTACTACGAGGAGGGGGATGAACGGGTGCTGCCCCGCTCCATTGCCAGCTCTGAGGCATTTGAGAACGCAATGAGCCTGGACATCGCGATGGGCGGATCGACGAATACCGTGCTCCACTTGCTGGCGGCCGCGCACGAGGCTGGGGTCGCCTTCACCATGGCGGACATCGACCGGCTTAGCCGTAAGGTACCCAACCTCTGTAAGGTGGCACCTTCGACCCAGAAGTATCACTTGGAGGACGTCCACCGGGCGGGCGGTGTTATCGGGATTTTGGGAGAGTTGGACCGTGCAGGACTTATCCATCGCGATGTCTGGACGGTTCATAGCGAGAGCATGGGCGATGCGCTGGAGCGATGGGATGTGGTGCGCAGCGCCGAAGGATGCGCCCGGGAACGGTTTCTCGCCGCCCCCGGGGGCATCCCGACCCAGGTCGCCTTCAGTCAAGCCAACCGTTGGCCAGCGCTGGACCTGGACCGGGAGAACGGTTGTATCCGCGACTTGGCGCATGCCTACAGCCGGGACGGGGGGCTGGCGGTCCTGTTCGGGAACCTGGCGGAGCAGGGCTGCATCGTCAAGACCGCCGGAGTGGATCAAGCCTCTTTGACGTTCAAGGGGCCGGCCAGAATCTTCGAGACTCAGGAGGCGGCAGTGGAGGGAATCCTCGGAGATCGCATTCAGCCGGGCGATGTGGTCGTGATCCGCTATGAGGGCCCGCAGGAGATGCTTTATCCGACCAGCTACCTGAAGGCGAAGGGGCTCGGTAAGTCCTGTGCGTTGATCACGGACGGGCGGTTCTCGGGAGGTACCTCGGGCCTATCCATCGGACATGTCTCTCCGGAGGCGGCGGAGGGCGGGCTGATTGGTCTGGTCCAAGAGGGCGACCTCATAGAGATCGATATTCGCCAGCGGCGGATCAATTTGCTCGTTCCAGAGCACGAGCTGCTGTCTCGACGGCAGAGCATGGAGGCCCGCGGCGTCAAGGCTTGGAAGCCGGAGCATCGGGAACGCCCCGTGTCTGCCGCGCTGCGAGCTTACGCTGCTCTGGCCACAAGTGCGGCTCGCGGGGCGGTGCGGGATCTCGCGCAGCTCAGGTGACCGGCGGGGCTGCTCGCGGATGGTCGCGACCCGCGTCTCAGCCCTCTCCAGGCTTGCCGTCCTGGCGATCGGCGGATGTGGCGGAGTGACCGGACCGCGGCTACTCCCGCCCTCATCTACAAGGATCCCCAAGAGCTCTTGCGGCGCCTGAAGCGCAGATGTGGCAGGATCAGCCCCACAAGGATGCCGCCGCCAGCGACGCCTCCGCCGATGAGAAACCAGCGCTGACTGTTCTGATTCTCGAGGTCCAGATTGGCTTGCTGGAGGTCTGCGACCTTACGCGTGAGATCAGCGACACTGCGGCGTAGCTCAGAGCGCTCCTGCGTTATGCGGATGACGTTGGCAGAGGCCGCCTTGATGGTCGCGAGCTCCTGCTCGAGCTGATTCTTCTGGGTCTGCAGCTGATCAAACGCTTGCTGCAGCTGTTTGTGCTCGGCTTGGAGCTTCGTCAGCTTTGCCGCCAGTTGATTCGGTGCCTGCTGCAGCTCCTTGAGCTGCGCTTCCGCGGCCTCGAGGCGGTCTCGCGCAACGGGCTCGCTAAGCAGCTGGTTCGTGAGCACGTATCCAACGGTTCCGTTCTTGGTGCGCACCTTCGAATAACCGGTAGACGCGTCGGAGGAAAGGACATCCAATGGGGTCCCGCTGGGAAGCATGCGTATGATTTTGTAGTGGGTACTCTCACCTCTACGCATCGTGACTTTGAGCTGATCGGTGACGTATCGCGTGTCGGCCAGCACCTGGGCCGTTGCACACAGGCAGAGAAATGCGAAGAGAAGACGAGTCACGAGGTACCTCAAGTCCTTAGGACAATGCTCAGGGAGATCCGGGCTGCGGGCTGGGAGCTACGAGATGGGCCCACCGCGCGGCCGGTTGCGCTGGCTTTTCATTCACGAGCTACGAGCAGGAACTCGAGAAGGGCCTTCTGCGCGTGCAGACGGTTCTCCGCCTCTTCCCCAACGACCGATTGAGGACCGTCGATTACGGATGCGGACACCTCCTCCCCGCGATGTGCGGGCAGGCAGTGCATGAACAGGGCATCCTTTGCGGCACTGCGCATAACGGCATCGGTGACCTGGAATGCTGCAAAGACCTGCTCGCGCTGGCGCTGTTCCTCTTCCTGACCCATGCTGGCCCAAACATCGGTTGCGACCAGGTCCGCACCATCCGCTGCTTCCAGCGGGTCCCGAAGAATTGTGCAGCTGTCCCGCGCTGCCTGGAGCACCGCAGCGTCCGGCTCGAACCCCTCCGGACACGCAACCCGGAGCCGGAAGTCAAAGATACGGGAAGCATTGATATAAGAATTGCACATGTTGTTGCCGTCTCCAATCCAGGCGACGGTGCGGCCGCTTATCTCCTCGCGGTGCTCGAAATAGGTCAGCATGTCCGCCAGGAGCTGACAGGGGTGGAAACGATCCGTGAGCCCATTGATCACGGGCACCCGCGAATGGGCAGCGAAGCGCTCGACTAGCTCATGCTCGAAGGTGCGGATCATGAGCGCATCCACCATCCGTGACAGGACCCGGGCGCTGTCCTCGGTGGGTTCCCCCCGGCCCAGCTGCGTGTCCCGCGGGGACAGGAAGATGGCGTGTCCGCCGAATTGCGCCATGCCGGCCTCGAAAGATACCCGGGTCCGCGTCGAGGACTTCTCGAAGATCATGGCCAGCGTGCGGTTCCGCAGGGGCTCGTACCGCTCCCCGTTGCGCGCCATGTGCTTGAGCTCGCCGGCTCTTCTCAACAGCCGGAGAGCCTCGTCGGGAGCGAGGTGAAGGAGGGTAAGAAAATGGCGAGGTTGGTGACCGGACATGGCCTGTCATACGCCTGCGGGCTGCTGCGCGGACCGGCCCAAAAAGGCCTTGATCAGTCTGGCTAGCTCGCGAATGATCTGTTCGGCTTCCGCCTGCTGCAGGACCAGCGGCGGCAGCAGACGGACAACGCGGTCGGCGGTCACGTTGATCAGCAGCCCCCCCTCCAGAGCCTCGCTGACCAGCTCCCCGCAGGGACGGTCCAGCTCGATGCCGAGCATGAGGCCGCACCCGCGCACTTGCCTGACCCCCCTGATACCGGACAGCTCGCGGCGAAGTCCTGACAGCAGTTGCTCCCCGATGCCGGCCGCTCGCTCCATCAGTCGGTCCCCGTGCAGGGTCTCCAGCACGCTCAGGGCCGCCCGGCAGGCAAGCGGGTTGCCGCCAAAGGTCGACCCATGACTGCCAGGCCCCAGCACCTGCGCCGCCTCCCCCCGTGCGAGGCAGGCGCCGATAGGCACCCCGTTGCCAAGACCTTTGGCGAGCGTCATTACGTCCGGACGGACCTTGTTATGCTGATGGGCGAACATGCGTCCGGTTCGCCCCATCCCCGTCTGTATCTCATCGAGCATGAGCAGCCAGCCGTGGCGATCGCACAACGCCCGCAACCGACTCAGGTAATCATCGCCCGGAATGTTCACCCCCCCTTCGCCCTGTATCGGCTCGACCAGGATCGCGACCAGATTGAGACGGTTGGCCGCGGCCGTTTCGATCGCGACAACGTCATCGTAGGGGACCCGGACGAAGCCCTGGACGAGCGGCTCGAAGCCGGCTTGAACCTTCCGGTTGCCCGTCGCGCTCAACGTGGCCAGGGTCCGACCGTGGAAGCTCGATTCGGTTACGAGGATGGCCGGCTGGTCGATGCCTCGCCGATGGCCGTACAGACGGGCAAGCTTTATGGCCGCTTCGTTTGCCTCGGCGCCGGAGTTGCAGAAGAAGACGCGATCCATGCCGGACAGTGCGTTCAGCGTTTCCCCCAGTCTTTCCTGTGCAGCGATGCGGTATAGGTTGGACGTGTGAAGCAGGGTGCTGGCCTGTTCGCATATTGCCCGATGCACCGCCGGATGCGCGTGTCCCAGCCCGCAAACCGCTATCCCGGAAACGGCGTCGAGGTAGCGGCGGCCATCTGCGTCCCACAACCAGACACCCTCGCCACGCAGGAAGGTGACGGGCAAGCGCTTGTACGTGGCCATGAGGGGCTCGCTCATATACCGCCAGGATTCCTTTGGGAAAAACAAAAGGCGGTTCCTCACGGACAGGAAACCGCCTCCAGCGGACCATTCAACGTCTTGAAGTATAAACGGGTCCAGCGAAGCTGAACAAGCGGGTTTGCTGACCGGCCCGGGCTCCGCATGAGGCGCAGACGCCAACGTACCACCCCCAGGGTTTCGCTTCTTAGGCGCGGCTTCATTTTCGGCGAAAGTTGCGTATACTTAGCGGGTTGCGTTCGGCGCTGATCACTTGCCTATTGACTGGACTAGGACCGCAGCATGGTATCGATACGTTTGTCCCGGGGTGGTGCGAAGAAACGCCCCTTCTATCAGATCGTGGTCGCCGACGTGCGGGCTAAGCGCGATGGGCGCTATGTCGAGCGGGTCGGGTTTTTCAACCCCATTGCCGTGGGCGGCGAGGTGCGCTTGCGCCTGGACCAGGCGCGGGTGGAGCGCTGGCTGTCCCGAGGGGCCAAGCCGACGGAGCGGGTCGCCCAGCTTATCAGGGAGGCCGCGGCGCAGCAGGCCTGAGTCCTGTTAGCCTATGGCCCCAGGGAATCCGGATGAAGCGGCGACCATGCGGGCCGCGCTGGGTGGCGAGGGGCGGATGGTGGTGCTCGGGCGCATCGCCGGTGTGCACGGCATCCACGGATGGGTAAAGGTTTTTTCCGAGACCGAGCCCCGCGAGAACATCCTGAGCTATTCGCCCTGGTACTTGGGGACCACCGCTCAATCGTTGGCCGTCTTGGACGGCCGGCGCCAAGGGAAAGGGCTCGTGGCGCGCTTGGCGGGTTGCAGTGATCGGGATCGGGCGGCTGGCTTGGTCGGCATGGAGGTAGCCGTTCGGCGGGATCAGTTGCCGCCTGCCACCGCCGATGAGCTCTACTGGGCCGACCTTGAAGGCCTGCGTGTGGAGACGGCGTCGGGTGATACCCTGGGTCGGGTAGATCACCTGTTCTCGACCGGGGCAAACGATGTGCTGGTGGTCTGGGGCGCGCGTGTGCGACTGGTGCCTTTTCTCTGGGGCACCGCGGTGGAGGAGGTGGACTTCGAGCGCGGCTTGATAAGGGTGCGCTGGGATCCGGACTTTTGACTGTGCGGTTCGACGTCATCACCCTGTTTCCCGAGCTGTTCGGTCCGCTTCAGGGGCACGGGATCATGGGCCGAGCGCTCTCCAGCGGGATCGCGGAGCTGCATCTATGGAACCCGCGCGACCATACCCGGGATGTGCACCGGACGGTGGACGACCGACCCTATGGAGGCGGCCCGGGTATGGTCTTGAGGGTGGAGCCCCTGAAGGCCGCAATCGAGGATGCGCGGGCTGCTGCACCCAAAAGCCGGGTCGCTTATCTGACCCCGCAGGGCTGGACCCTGGACCAGCGGGCCATGCGGGAGATTGCAGCCCGGCCGGGTTGGATCCTCATCGCCGGACGGTACGAGGGGATAGACGAGCGTTTGGTCGAACACTACGTCGATGAGGAGTGGTCCATCGGGGACTATGTGCTGAGCGGCGGGGAGCTTCCCGCCATGGTCGTCATCGATGCGGTCGCCCGCTTGTTGCCAGGGGCGCTGGGGCACGCGGAGTCGGCGGCGCAGGACTCTTATATGGCGGGGCTGCTGGACTTCCCCCAGTACACCCGGCCCGAAGAGATTGACGGCATGCGAGTGCCCGACGTCCTGCTGAGCGGCAATCACGAGGCCATCGAGCGCTGGCGTTTGCAACAAGCCCTCGGCAGGACCTGGCTTCGCCGCCCCGATCTGCTGGAAGCCCGCGGCCTGGCCGCGGACGAGCAGGCATTGCTAGACGAGTTCATCCAGCTGCATCAAGACGCTGGATGAGAAAAGGAGCGAAAGCATCATGAGCGTCATTGAGGAGCTTCAAAGAGAGCAGATGGGCCGTGAGGTACCCGACTTCTCTCCCGGGGACACGGTGGTGGTGCAGGTCAAGGTCAAGGAAGGCAATCGAGAGCGCCTGCAGGCCTTTGAGGGGGTGGTCATCGCGAAGCGCAACCGCGGCCTGAACTCGGCCTTCACGGTGCGCAAGGTGTCCCATGGTGAAGGCGTCGAACGCGTATTTCAAACCTTCAGCCCGAGTGTGGCCGCCATCCAGGTCAAGCGTAAGGGAGATGTTCGCCGCGCCAAGCTGTACTACTTGCGCGGTCGGACCGGCAAGGCGGCCCGTATCAAAGAGAAGATCTGATCGCTGTAGGCTGGCCCCGCTTGGTTGGCCTCGGCCGTTTCTGTCGACTTCCCGGCAGTCGTCGGGTGCCGGCTAGCGGTCCACCAGCGTCGGCCCGGTGGTGCGTTATTCTGAGGAGAGGCCGATTCGGCGTCCGTCTTGAGTAAGACCTTCTACTGGCATGACTACGAGACATGGGGCGCCGACCCGCGCAAGGATCGCCCCGCCCAGTTCGCCGGTCTTCGCACGGACGAGGAGCTGACACCGGTCGGCGAGCCCCTAGTCCTCTATTGTCGGCCCGCCGATGATCTCCTCCCGCAGCCTGACGCTTGCCTGGTCACTGGGATCTCGCCCCAATTGGCGGCCCGCGAAGGGGTTGCCGAGGCCCAATTTGCCGCCGCCATCGAGCGCCAGCTCGCTGCCGCGGGAACCTGTGGAGCGGGCTACAACAACATTCGGTTCGACGACGAGGTCACCCGCCACCTTCTCTACCGCAATTTCTACGATGCCTACGCTCGGGAGTGGAAGAACGGTAACTCCCGCTGGGATCTCATCGACACCATTCGCCTAGCGCACGCCCTACGCCCCGAGGGTATGGTCTGGCCGAAGCGCGCGGACGGTTCGGTATCCTTTCGGCTCGAGGATCTGACGGCGGCGAATGGCATCGAGCACAGCAGCGCGCACGACGCGCTGGCCGACGTCCGCGCCACCGCCCTGCTGGCCAAGCGCTTGCGGGAGCAGCAGCCGCGATTGTTCGCCTACGCCCTGACCCTGAGGGACAAGCACCGGGTGGAGGCGTTGCTCGGGACCGGCGAGCCGCTGCTCCATATCTCCGCTCGATACCCCGCGGCGCAAGGATGCATTGCGCCTGTGCTGGCTATCGCCCGTCACCCGACCAACGCGAGGGGGGTGATCTGTTTTGATCTGCGTGAAGACCCCGACCCGCTTTTGACGCTGGACGTGGACGAGATACGCAGGCGTCTGTTCACACCGGTCGCCGAGCTGAGCGACGGGGTGCAGCGTATTCCCCTTAAGACGGTTCACACCAACCGTTCTCCTGTCATGGCCCCGATGAGCACCCTGACCGAGGACGCTGGCGAGCGCTGGGGAATCGACCTGAATACGATAAGGAGCCATGCTGGCCTCCTCCGGACCTCGTCGGGCCTTGCGGAAAAGGTGCAGGAAGTACAGCGGCTTGCCGTATTTGCGCCCGAGGCGGACCCGGATCTTATGCTGTATTCGGGGGGGTTTTTTGCGGATGCCGACCGGAGGGCAATGGACCGCTTGCGGGGCCTTGCCCCCGAGCATCTGGCGCGTGAGCCCTTCGCATTCCAGGACCGCCGCTTGCCGGAGATGCTCTTCCGCTATCGGGCTCGGAACTGGCCTGCGAGCCTGAGCGATGAGGAGCGGGAGCAATGGGACGCTTATCGCCTCGAGCGGCTGACCAATCCCGAGGCTGGCGGCAGCCTCACCATCGACGCGTACGCGGAGCGAGTCTCGGAGCTTCGAGCAGCCTCCGGTGATGACCCGGAGAGGCTGCGTCTGCTGGATGCGCTATGCCGGTGGGGGGAGCACGTCATGGACGCTTCCGGCTGAGGCCAGGGGCAGCGCCTACGTCGGCCTGAGGACCTTCTGTCGCTGCGGGCACCCCGCGGCTACCAGAACGCCGATCCCCCCAATCTAGGGCCTGCGGATCTCGGCGCTCACATCCAGCCGCGTCTGGTTATCCAGCTGGAGAACGAAATCAACTGTATCTCCCGCCGTGAGCGCACGTTTCGGGTGGACCAGGGTAAAATGTGGGCCCTTTGTCTGCATACGAATCCCGAGCCCTGCGGGGATGACCAATTTGCGCCGGGGCTCGACGCCGAGCACCCGGCCTCTCCGGCCGGACCGACGCAGCTCGACACGCTCAGCAGCTGTCGTCGTGGCCCCAATGACCGCCACGTTCTCGTTTGTGGGATTGTGCAGGTTCATGTAGGCGTTGAGCCTTGCCGCACCCGGCGCTCCCTCCGCCACCCAGGCGTCAGTCGCGTAAACGCCCTGTGGAGCCCCAAGGGCGATCGGGCCGTAGACAAACAGGAATGCACACAGCCGGAGGGTAAGAGAGCCACGCATCGATGGACCTCCATATCTGCGACTCTGCTGGAAGCTCACCGCCTCGGAATCGAAACCCGCGCAAGGACGCTACCACAGCGTCCAAATCGGGACAAGGCACCTAACACGAGGGGCGGCGGGTACCTGGAGCAGGCGATCCGGTCGCCTGCCTCGAGTCAGCTCTCCTCGTCCAGCCACTTGCGAAGGGCGCCGATGAGGGCCTCCGCCTGGGCGCGGCTCGAGATGTTGAGCTTGGACTGTTGGCGGAACTCACCCCCCCGCTTTTGATAGCGACGGATACTGTAGCGTTCCGGCCCGAACTGTTGCTTGGCGGGGTCCCACTCCCGATACCTGAAGAGCACGGTGGCCCAGCCGCCCTTGGATAGGATCGCCTTGTCCAGCTCCTGGACGATGTCTCTACCGCCTTCGCTGTAGGCGACTGTGAGATCTTCTACCTTCTCGGCCATCTGTTCCTCGCTGCGGTTGATCAGAGTGGCGCCGGGCAGGGTGCTCCCGTGGATGGGCGTGCTGGCCCAGAGACCGGGGCTACCGCTGGAGGTCGTGCCTGCTCCTGGCTCGTGGGCTGACCGAGCCGATCTGATCGGCTGCGACCGTGAGGGTCACGCAGGACCGGGCAAGGGCAGACAATAGTTGCTTGTACATCGGTGATGTTTTCCGGTGAGGCTAGGGAAGCACTGATCAACCCTGTTTTCCCGCGCCTATGGATCTGCAAGGCGCTCATTTCACCGCATATGCTCTGCCAGTCGCCGAATAAATCACTGCTTCCCTAGATTCGGTCAGGCGTTAGACGCCGAACAGGCGCTGAAACTCCCGATAACTGCGGGTCAGGCAGTCCTCGATGGAGACGCCGAGGAACCAGTTTCCCGTGATGGCGAGCCGGGTGTCCGCCAGCGCCGCATCGATGCGACGGATGCGATCCGGGTGGCCCACCCGTAGCGCCGGGAGGCGGTTGATGGCCCGCGTGTGTCCCACGACGCTGTTCGGTGTGACGCCGATCGCCTGGCAGGCACGCTCGATCTGTGCCTCGGGCGACAGGGCACCAGGACGAAAGTGAAAGGCGAAGCCGCGGTAACGAGGGTCATCCAGGTAGTCCCGCGAGACCATCGAGTAGAACGCATCGTCCACCGCGATCAACCCCGCCAGCGGAGAGAGATGCTCCACGTCTTCGCGGGGAACGCAGAGCGCCACGGACTCGACCTCTGCCATCGCGATGCCGGACGGGATTCTACCAAGCTCCGGCAGCTCCGCCGAGAGAAGGGTCGATGCAGCGTCTGGCGGCACGGCCAACGTCAGATAGCTCGTTGAGAGCTCGCTGCCGTCTTCCAGCAGGACCTGGAAACCGCTCCCATCCCGCCGGACCGCGGAGATGCCTTGCCGGGTGCGGACCTCGAGACCCGGCTGGGCGGCGATCCCCTCGGCGATCTCCGAGAGGCCGGCCGGGAAGGTGAAGCTGCGCGCCACCTCTTTGCGTCTCGGCTTGCGCCGGAAGAGCAGCTCCGCCGGAAACTCGTCGGGGTCTTGGCAGATCACGGCCCGGAACGCCGGACCGAAGAGATCCCTGTAGTTCTTTCTGCCGAGGCCATTTCCGTAGTAATCGATCACCCGCCGGTCGGATTTCTTCGTTGCGAACAGACGTGGCAGGGAGATGGCCATCTCAATGGGGTGGAGAGCGGACAGGATGGAGCGGCGTTTGCCGCGCCGCCACAAGGAATAACGAAGGCTTGGCCTGGGCCGGAGCCGTTCCATCATCCCCAGATCCCGAAGAATATCGAGCAGGTGTCCGTAGCTGTTGAAGCAGGTATGACCCCCCGTCTCTGTCCAGAAGCCTCCCGCGTCCGGAAACACCTGGCTGTTGATGCAGCCACCGATCCGATCCGCCTGGTCCAGGATAAGCGTAGGGATGTCCCGACGCGCGGTCAGATGGGCTATGCCGAGACCGCTGACGCCAGCGCCGATAACGACATGCTGGAAATCTCGATCCACGTGAACCGGGCTACTCTGGATCCTGCCTCTTTGTAGCCCTTCCGACTGGCTAGTACTCGACGATTCTGAGGTGACCGATGTCCGGAGCCACGAGAGGGGGCGGTGGGGGCTCGCAGTCGGCCAGTGTCCAGTCGTTACCGGGCACCAGGCTCAGATAGCTGATATCGACCTTTCGAGGCATGACTGCTTGCGGCGACTCGAGCGGCCTTTCATCCCCGAGCGGGGCAAGCTGAAGCCCGGCGCTTCTTCCGGTGGACAGGTCGCCTCGGTCGATCTCTGCCTCGGGCGTGGCGGGAGCAGAATCCTCAGATGTCGCCACAAGCTCTTCGAAGTTCGGGACGGGCTCCGCTCTGATAAATGCGCCAGCCTCGCGAAACGCATCACGGTAGCGGGCCACCGACGCGCTATCCACGCCCCGCTTGATGGTCACGGGGCGGTCACCGAACATCCGGTCGGCGGCCTCGTCGGACAGCTTGAAGAGGACCTGGATACGCCGACGCGCCTCCGCGGGTTCCGTCCCAGGGACCAGCTCGCCCGCGAAAATAATATCGTACGTTGTGTCCGCCATAGTCGCTCGCCCGGGATCAGGCTGTCTAGTGGATCGTCCGCGCGCGTAGACGCACTCTACATGGGCTTCGAGAGGGTAAAGGCCCCCCGAATATCTCCGAACTCATAGCCTGTAGCCAGATCATTTGGATATAGATTGTGGAGGGATGCGGCGACCTCCGGTGTGACGGACGTCCCGTGACACGCAAGGCAAAGCGGACCAGTGGGAATCGCCTTCATGAAGCGATAGTGTTTCCTGCCGCCCTTATTCACAATCTCCGCATAGGCCATGGCCTGAACATCTTCGCCTGCGGCCTTGCGGGCCTCAAACTTCCGGAGCACTTGCTCCTCCCAGGTGTCCGGGGCATCCAGCTTGGGATTGCGCACCTTGAGGCTCGTCCGCCCGACATCCCACCCGGTCTTGTCCGAGAGGTCCCTGGCGATGGCCGGCACCTTGCGCTGGCAAACCTCTATGGCTTTGACGGGACCTCCCGCCCTGATAGCCTTTTGCAGCTCGCTTTGTAGCCTCGAAGCGAACTCCTTCACGATCCGTTTCGCCTCGGCTGCATTAGGGTCTGCTGGCGGCTGAGCAGCGACTGCCGCCGCCAGCCTAAGGGCGCACAGAGCGCTCAGCGCTGCAATCAGCCTCTTGGTCACGGCTCTTGGGTCTCCTTTGTGTCGGGCCGCGCGAGCAGGTCGATGCCTTCCAATCCCGAGGTCAGGTAATTCCGGTCGCGAAGTCTACTGCAAACGGGGACAGCAAACGATCTTGGCGCGTCGGTTTCCGCCCCTGAATACGGGCGGCGGCGACTATGCGCGGCGGGGCTCGACGGGGCGTCTCATCTCCGGGCCGTGCGGAGCACGGCGAAATCGACGAGAGACCGCACAAGGACCAGCCCGACGCTCAGGCCGAGGTTGCCGTCCGCGTTCTGCGCCCAGGCGGTGGAGGATCCGGCAATCGGCACGGACGCGACGAGAGCGAGACCGACGAGGATCTCCTGGACCTCGTCCGCGTTGTGCCAAGACCGCATGAGGACACTGAGCACGAGAATAAAGGCGAGCGGCGTCGCGAGATTCGCGGCGACCTCGCCCAAGAGCAGCACAGGTCTCTCGAGCAGGTCCCTGAGGCCTTTCGTGCTCACGCCCAGCCCGGCGTTGAACAGCAGCGTCCCGAGCATGAGTGCTGGCAGGGAGAAATGGACGCCTCCCTGCGGGGCCGTGTTTGCGCCGGAGCCCGCGTTGCGAATCCAGACGCCGAGCCCTGGCAGTATGGCGGCGACCGCGTAGGACCCCCCTATCGCCCGGACGAAGCGGCGACGGATCGCCTCGACGATTGAAATAACCTGGTTCCTTGGTGCTTCCATATGCGGGCTTCCATGCGATCGCGGCTAGGCAGTGGCGCCGGCCTGATCCCGGCCGAACAACCGG
>JARRNE010000018.1:0-23473 GCA_037385305.1 Chromatiaceae bacterium
GACCCTGAGCCCCGAGGGCGCCGAGCCGCTTACCCCGGTTCTGTGAACCAGGTCAATTTGCAGCAGCCCGTATCCGGGATATCTTGCCCGGTCCATGGAGGAGCTACTCAGCGTCCGCGGGCTCGAGCGCCGGTACGCAGAGCGCACGGCGCTCCGCGGATTCGACCTGCGGATCAGCCGCGGCGAGGTGCTGGGCCTGCTCGGACCGAACGGGGCGGGCAAGACCACCTGCCTGCAGATCCTCAGCGGCAATCTGCTCCCGAGTGCCGGGGAGATCCGCATCTGCGGCCTCGACCTTGGCCGTCGTCCCAGGCGGGCAAAGCGCCGCTTGGGGTATCTGCCCGAGCGTCCGCCGCTCTATCCCGAGATGCGGGTGGACGAATATCGGGCCTACAGCGCACGCCTCCGCCGTATCCCCCGGCGGCGTATCGGGCAGGCGCTGGAGGAAGCGAAGACGTGGTGCGGGCTGGCGGGCGTGGGCACCCAGCTGATCGGGAGGCTCTCCAAGGGCTACCGGCAGCGAGTCGGGATTGCCCAGGCAATCATTCACCAGCCGGACCTGGTAATCCTGGACGAGCCGACCGACGGACTTGATCCGGTGCAGATCCGGGAGGTCCGCGACCTGGTGCGGACCCTCGCCGCATCCAGCGGGGTGATCTTCTCGAGCCACATCCTGCCCGAGGTGCAGGCCATGTGCACGCGGGTCATGATCCTGCGCGACGGACGAGTACTGCACGAGGCTCACTTGGCGCGGCAGCCGAATGTCCACTCGCCCGGCCGCTACCGCGTGCGCCTCAACCCCGCATCGCCGCTGACCAGCCTGACCGGAATTCCCGGGGTGGCCTCGGCAGAGGCTCTACCGGACGACGCCTTTCGCGTGACTCTGGGGCCCGGAGAGCCGGCCGACGCGCTCGCCCGGCGGCTGGTGGAACAGGGCCTTGGTCTCATCGAGCTCACACCGGATCGGGACGACCTGGAGCAGGTCTTCTTCGACATCCTGAACGGGGAGCAGGCGGCGTGATCAGCACAATCGCCCGCCGCGAGCTGCGCGCGATTTTCGTCTCCCCCATTGCCTGGGGCCTGCTGGCGGCAAACGCCCTGATCCTGGCCTGGATTTTCCTGCGGGTGCTGGAACGGTTCTCCGGACTCGAAGCGGCACAGCGCACTGCGGGGCTCACCATCGAGCTGGGTCTGAATCTGTTCAGCTTCACCACGGTCCTGTCCATGCTCTCGGTGCCCCTGCTCACCATGCGCATGCTGAGCGGAGAGTTCCGGGAGGATACGTTCAACCTTCTGGGGTCGGCCCCGGTCTCGCTGACCGAGATACTGCTCGGCAAGTTCCTGGGGATCGCCGGGCCGATCGCGGTCATGGGGCTCCTGCCGCTGGTCCTGGCGCTTAGCCTGTCCCATGCGGTACACCTGGACTGGGGTCTGCTCGCGGCTGCCACCGTAGGTGTCTGGCTGTGCGGCCTCCTCTTCGGCGCGGTGGGGCTCTACGCCTCGAGCCTGAGCGCACAGCCCGCCCTCACCGCGGTCACCGCCTATGGCATGTTGGTCCTGCTCTCGGTGATCAACCGAGGAGAGATCACGGGGTCCCAGGCAGTATCCCTTTTCGACTGGCTCTCCTGGAACGAGCACCTCCTCTGGTTCCTGTTCGGGGTCGTCCGCGCGAGCGATCTGCTCTACTTCGTGCTGCTCATCGGCTTCTTCCTGGCGCTGGCACACCGTCGGCTCGCGAACCGGCGGCTCGGCTGAGGCCGTTCCGATGGCCATTCCTCGCCGCTGGGACCGCATCGAACGCCGTCTGGCGGATCTGGTCTTCTATCTCCTCCTCGCCGCCGCCGTGGTGCTGGCCGGCTGGCTGGGGGCGCGCCACGACTGGTACTGGGATTGGACGTCCGGCGGACGCAACACCCTCAGCGCCGAAAGCGTGGCGGTGATCAAGCGCCTCGAGGGCGGGCTGCGCGTCACCGTCTTCCTTGGCCGTAACCATCCGCTGGCGAAGAGTATCGAGCGGCTGCTCGCCCGCTACCAAGAAGCTGGGGTCGATCTCTCGGTGAGCTATGTGGATCCGCAGCTCTTTCCGGACCGGGCGCGGGCGGCGCAGGTCACGGCGCTCGGACAGCTGCTGCTCGAATACCGGGGACACCGGGAGACCATCGACCAGATCGGCGAGGCGCCCATCACCGATGCCATCGCCCGCCTGACCCGGGACGACATCCCCTGGATCGCGGCGCTCGAGGGCCACGGCGAGCGCCGAATCGACGGGAAGGACGCGGGCGATCTTGGGCGCTTTGCAGGGCTGCTTGGTGCACGCGGTATCCGCCTCCAGCCGCTTGATCTCGTTACGGAGCCGGCAGTTCCTGGAAATACCCGGCTCCTGCTCCTCTCCACACCCCGGATCGCCCTCTTTCCTGGCGAGGCAAAGACCATCATCCGCTACCTCGACCAGGGTGGTAATCTCCTCTGGCTCATGGACCCCGGTACGCTGGAAGGTCTGGATCCGGTGGCGGAGCACCTCGGTATCCAGCGGTTGCCCGGGGAACTGGTGGACGCGAACGTCCGGGAGCTCAACATCGATGACCCCACGGTTGCGATGGTCAAGGACTTCCCGGACCATCCTGTTACCAGGGGACTGTCCGGTCCTGCTCTGTTCCCGGGCGCCGTCTCCTTCCGTTCCCGCGCCTCTCCAGGGTGGACGGTTGCAGCTCCGCTGCGGACCCAGACCAACAGCTGGAACGAGACCGGTCCGATCAAAGGCGAGGTCTCCCGCGACCCCGCCCGGGAGGAGCACCCGGGCCCCCTTCCGGTGGCGCTGGTCCTCACCCGGCCCGCGCCCCGTGGGCAAGGCCAGCAGCGGGTCATCGTGGTCGGCGACGGCGACTTCCTGAGCAACGCCAACCTCGCGACCGCGGGCAACCGGGCGCTTGGGCTGCGGATGGTGGAATGGTTGACGGCGCCCCCCGGGAGTGTGCAGGTGCCCGAGCGGGTGCTGCCGGACCGGGACCTGGCGCTCACGCGTTCCGAGATCGTAACGGTGGGAGGAGGCGCCCTCATCGGCCTGCCCAGCCTGCTGCTCCTTATCGGACTCCTCATCCGCTGGCGGCGCGGGAGGTGATGATTTGATGAACCCGCGCTGGGCGGTCAACCTGGTCGTGCTCATGCTGGTCGCCGCGCTGGCGGCCGCGATGCGCCATGAGCTGGCAAGTGAGCGCAGGGCCGGGACCCTCACCGGGCTGGATCCGAACCGCATTACGCAGGTCGAGATCCAGCGGGCTGGTCAACCGGTTATTCACCTCATTCGCACCGCCGAAGGGTGGCGGCTGGAATCGCCTTATGCCGTGGCCGCCAACGACGCAAAGGTCGATCAGCTGGTGCAGATTGCCTCGACACCCGTCTTCCGCTCGCTCCCCGAGAGCGGCCGCCCGGAACGCTTGGGCCTCGCCCCGGCGCGTATTCGGCTCACCCTGGACGGCCTCGCGTTACGCTTTGGCGACACCGACCCCATCGGCCACCGCCGCTATGTGGCGATCGGCGACCGGATCCATCTGATCGACGACGGGTTCCAATTTCATCTGCTGGCCCCGGCGACCGACTACGTGAGCCGCCGTCTGCTGCCGCCGGACTTTCGCCCGGTCGCCGGCACCCTGGACGATCAGCCCCTGACTGCACAGACACTGGCCAAGCTGGGAAGCCTTATTGCGACACGCGTGATCCCCGCGGGGGAGGAGTTTTCAGGACGAATCCTCTCGCTGCGGGAAAGGGAGACCGGCCAGACGATCCGCTTCCTGATCTCCGCTGACCGCCGGCGCTGGACCCGGGTAGACCTGCACCTGACCTTCCTGCTGGCGGCGGCGCCTGCACTGAGAACGGCGGCGCCCTCGGCCCCGGCCGCCGAGCCCGCGCCTCGCGCCACCCAGAACCAGGGAAGCACCCCTTAGCAGGGCATGCCGGAGCTACCGGAGGTCGAGACAACCCTGCGGGGAATCGCCCCTTATCTCACGGGAACGCGAATCTCAGGCCTGGAGGTCCGGGAGCCGCGTTTGCGCTGGCCCGTTCCCCGTGGGCTGGCGGAAGTGGTTGTCGGGCAGCGCATTACCAACGTCCGGCGGCGAGGAAAGTATCTGCTCATCGAGCTCGCGGACGGCACCCTCCTCGTCCATCTCGGCATGTCCGGCAGTCTCCGCGTGCTGCCGAGGGACACTCCGCCCGGGACCCATGACCACATCGATGTCCAGCTCGATAGCGGCTGTTGCTTGCGTCTGCGGGACCCGCGCCGATTCGGCGCCCTCCTGTGGCTGACCGGCCCGCCGGAGCAGCACGCGCTCCTGCAACACCTGGGGCCCGAACCCCTCGGACCGGAGCTCGACGGCGATTACCTCTTCGCCCTTTCCCGCGGCCGACACGCGGCGGTCAAGGCGTTCCTGATGGACGCCCGGGTGGTAGCGGGCGTTGGCAACATCTACGCGAATGAATCCCTGTTCCTCGCCGGCATTCACCCTGGGCGTCCCTGCAACCGAATTAGCCGGGCACGCTACCGGCTCCTCGCGGACTGCGTGAAACGGGTGCTGGAGGCGGCCATCGACAAGGGAGGCACCACGCTCCGCGACTTCGTTCGGGAGGACGGGAGTTCCGGCTACTTCTCGCTCTCGCTTGCGGTCTACGGACGCGGCGGGGCGGCTTGCCCCAAGTGCGGCGGGACCATTCGCCAGCGGCGCATCGGCCAGAGATCGAGCTTCTACTGCCCCCGTTGCCAGCGCTAGGTATCGGTGCAGAAATAACCGGAGCACTCGTAGGTCGGGTTAGCGCAGCGTAACCCGACACCAGCGGTCGAGTTGCACCTCTTGTTTCTGAATCGTTCCTAGGGCAGCACTGATCGGTCCCGTCTTCTCAGGCATGCGGCCTTGGCTCTGGGCGTTCTCCGCTGCGCCTTGATAGTTTTGAGCTATCATCGCGGTCCTGTGCATCTCACGACGGCCGGCCACTCACCGCACCTCGGCCATGCCGATGCCCCGCGGGTCACTCGCCGCCTGGACCCGAGCATTCACCCGGTCCCAATAGACCGCCTGCATGTTACCGAAGCCGTCCGGGATTTGGCGCAGCCGGTGGCCCCTCTCCTCCAGAGCTGCCTTCTCCGCCTTCGTGAAGGCGCCCGACTCGTACTGGACCTCGTCGGGCAGGTACTGGTAATGGAAGCGGGGCCTCGCGACCCATTCCGCCGGCGGATGGCCCGCGACCACGTCCAACACACCCTGAAGCACCATGGTGATGATCCGGCTGCCCCCGGGGGTACCCAGGATGGCGACACCACGGTCGGAATCCACGAAGGTGGGGGCCATGCTCGACAGCATGCGTTTGCCCGGTGCAATCGCGTTGGCCTCGCCGCCCACCAAGCCGTAGGCATTGGGCGCACCTGGGCGGGCGGAGAAGTCATCCATCTCGTCGTTCAGCAGGACTCCAGTCCCGGGCGGCACGAACCCAGACCCGAAGGGATAGTTGATGCTGAGGGTGGCAGCAACGCGGTTCCCCTCCCGGTCCAGGATCGAAAAGTGGGTGGTATCGGGTCCCTCCGCATCACGCGGCTGCGGCAGACTCCGGGTGGCCCGGTCGAGCCGGATGTCCCGGGCGAGGCCATTGGCATAACAGGGATGGGTAAGGCGGGCGACGGGCACCGGTACGAAGTCCGGATCCCCCAGGAAGTCCGCGCGGTCACGGTAGGCCCTGCGCATTACCTCGATCCGCAACTGCGCCCGGTCGGCGGCACTGAGGCGGCTCGAGTCGAAATTGGAGAGCATGTTCAGCATCTCCACCAGCAGCACGCCGCCGGAGGACGGGGGGGAAGCACTCACTACCCGCCAGCCGCGATAGTGGCCAACCACAGGCGGACGCTCCACCACCCGGTAAGACGACAGGTCCTCGAGCGCCCAGATACCCCCCGCCGCCCGGACCCCTGCGACCAGAAGCTTAGCGATCCGCCCCGCATAGAAGCCGGCCCTACCCTCACGGCCCAAGTCCTCCAGCGTGGCGGCTAGGCCCGGCTGGCGAATCGATACGGGCTCCGAGGGGACCTGACCGTCCGACAGAAACTGTTTGCGCGCGGCGGGGGAGCGATGCAGCACCGGGAGGCGCCGCGCCGCAAGGCGCCGGTACGGGGCGTCCACCGGGAAACCTTCCCGGGCGATGCGGACGGCGGGCTCCAGGGAGCGGGCCAGGGGCAGCCGGCCGTAATGCTCCGCCAGGTGGGCCAAGGCCGCCGGCTCGCCGGGAATACCCGCGGCCAGCGGGCCGTTCAGGGACCGTTCTTGAACAAACCGCCCGGCCCCATCCAGGTACATGCTCCGCGTGGCGGCCAGGGGCGCCCGCTCGCGCCCGTCGATCATGACTTCGCGTCCGTCCGCCGCACGATGGATCAGCCAAAAGCCGCCGCCTCCGAGGCCGGAGCTGTAAGGCTCAACGACCCCCAACACCGCGCTCACCGCCACCGCGGCGTCGAAGGCGTTGCCGCCGGCTTGCAGGATCTCGAATCCTGCCGAGGTCGCCAGCGGATGGGCGCTCGCAATCGCCGCCTGCGGCGGGGCCTGGGAGGCTAGCGGCGCCGCGCTGAAGAGCAGGACGCCCAAGAGGACAGCAAGAAGGCCCCACCCCGGCGCCTTGTTGAAACCGTGCAGAGGACCAGCCACGGAGGCAAACGCTGCAACAGCGAAGGCCGGTTCCGTCTTCCCGCCCAGACGGTCGCGGCTTAGGCGCTCAACTCGAGGACAACGGCAGTCCGAACGCCGCAGGCCATAGGCGCCGAGACACCCACAATGGGCCGCCCGGGCGCCGGTCTGAAATCAGGCCTTTGCGCCCGAAATGCGGTTGTACTTCTCCATGAGCTCTTCTTCGCTCTCTTCATGATCCGGATCCTTGATGATGCAGTCGACCGGGCAGACCTCAACACACTGCGAGGTCTCGAAGTGCCCAACGCATTCCGTGCAAAGCTCAGGGTTGATCACGTAAATCTCGTCACCCTGCGAGATGGCGCCGTTCGGACACTCCGGCTCGCACACGTCGCAGTTGATGCACTCGTCAGTGATTAGCAGTGCCATGCGTTTACTCCTGCAATGATGCCTCAGCTCTAGCCTCGGTGAATGTTAACCAAACCGCTCCCGCAATGCAGCCTGCACGACGGGAGATACGAAAGCCGACACGTCCCCTCCCAAGCGGGCAATTTCCCGCACCAAAGACGACGATATGTAGGCGTACTGCTCTGCCGGCGTCAGGAACAGGGTCTCTATGTCGGGAGCCATACGCCTGTTCATGCCTGCCAACTGAAACTCGTATTCGAAGTCCGAAACCGCCCGCAATCCGCGCATGATGATGTCGATCCCGCGGCGGCGCGCATAGGACACGAGCAGCCCGGAGAAGGATGTAACCTCCACGTTACCCAGGTGCCGGACCGCCTGGCGAGCCAGCTCCACACGGCGCTTTGTCTCGAAGGCCGGTGCCTTCCCGGTATCTTCCGCCACCGCCACCACCAGGTGATCGAAGAGGGAGGCGGCACGCTGGATCAGGTCGCCGTGACCGTTCGTGATCGGATCGAAGGTTCCCGGGTAAACCGCACTGCGCACACATCGTCCCCTAATCGACTCGGGTTTCGTCGGAGGATACCAAACGCCGGTGTCACTGTCGGAATTTCATGTGGGGCCCAAACCTGGTGCGGTAGGCTTGGGCCTTTCCCTTGCCGCACCACCCTGTCAGGCCACCAGCGCCAGGGCGTAGCGTACCTGCCCGGCCCGCTTGTCCCGCAGCAGCTCCCAGGTCGCCGGCAGCACCGGAAGCTCATCCTGTGCCGGCGTCTCGAGATAGACCAGCCCGCGGGAACCAAGCCAGCGGTGACGCGCCAGGAGATCACAGGTCGGCTGCAGCAGGCCGGAGGCAAACGGCGGATCCAGAAGGACGATATCGAAGGTGCGGTCGCAGGGTCCTTGCAGCCATTGGAGGGCGTCACCGTGGACGACCCGCAGCGCCCGGGCCCCCAGCAGCTTTGCGTTCGCCTCCAGGATGCGCACGACCGGTGCCGCCCGATCCACCATGACCACCTCGGCGGCGCCCCGGGAAGCGGCCTCGAAGCCCAGCGCCCCACTGCCCGCGAAGAGATCCAGACAGTGGGCGCCTTCGATAACCGGTGCCAGCCAATTGAACAGGGTCTCACGGATCCGATCTCCGGTAGGACGCAGCCCCGTTTGCGCGGGAACGGGAAGTCTGCGGCCACGATAACGGCCGCCGATGATCCTCAACCGTCCGTCAGCCACTCGCCCCGGCAACCTGGGACTGCGGCGGACCGACGATCACCACCGCGAACGTCGCAGGATCAACCCGGCGTCGAAAGGCGTCCCGAACCTGCTCGGCGGTAACCGCAGAGACCCGGTCGTTGAAGGTATCCAGGTAGTCGAGAGGCAGCCCGTAGAAGCCGATCATGGCAAGGTACTGGACGATATCCGCATTGCTGTCGATCCGCAGCGGGAAGCCCCCCGTGATGTTCTTGACGGCGGCGGAGAGCTCCTCCGAGGTCGGTCCCTGCTCGCGAAAGCGGGACACGGTATCCATGAGCACCTTGCGCGCCTCCTCCACCTGAGCATTTTTGGTCGACAGGCCCAGGAGGAAAGGACCCCGTTGCGCCATTGGAAGAAACCGGCTGTAGACGCTGTAGGACAGCCCGCGCTTCTCGCGGATCTCTTCCATGAGGAGGGAGACGAGCCCGCTGCCCCCCAGGATATGGTTTCCCACGTACAAGGGGAAGTAATCCGCGTCCCCGCGACTGATGCCGGGCTGGCCGGCATAGATGTGCGTTTGGACCGAAGGGAACGCGAGCCGCTCGACCGCCCCCGCCGCGAGGTCCGGTACCGGTGGCACAGGCGCCGCGTGCTCCCCGGCGGGAAGACCCCTCATGATCTCCTCGGCCACCGCGTGCGCCTGGACCGTCTCAAGATCCCCGACGATGGCCACCACGGCGTTGCGGGCCACATAGTAGCGGCGATGGAAGTCGCCAAGGTCGTCTCGCTCGATGGCGCTGACGCTATCGAGGGTGCCGCCGGGATCGGTAGCGTAGGGGTGACGCCCGAACACGGCGCGATAGACCGCCTTGCTGCCGACCGTGCCGGGATCCTGCTCGTCCTGGCGCAAGGCGACCAACCGGTTCTGCCTTACACGCTCAAAGTCGGCTGCCTTGAAGCTCGGCTGGGCGAGGATGCCGGCGAGGGTTTGGATGGCAGTCTCCATGGCGGGCTGCCGGGTGAGGGTTCGCAGCGACGCCCAAGCCATATCGCGGGCGCTGCCGCTGCCCAGCTTGGCGCCCACGGATTCCAGGCGGTCGGCGATCTGGTCCGCGCTCCAGTCCCCCGCCCCCTGGGCCAGCATGCTGTTGGTCAGCGAGGCGAGTCCGGAGTGAGCCCCCTCGTGCGCGCTGCCGGCATCGAAGACCACTCGGACATCCACCATCGGAAGGTCCGGCGCCGCCACGAAGAGTACCCGAGCCCCGTTTGCGGTCTGCCAGCCCTGGATCCTGGGCGCCGCCTGGGCCGCGTTCCACAACACGAGGGTGACCAGGCCGCAGGCCGCGGCGAGGAGGCGTCGGCTGTCAGCGAACAAGGTGGTGATCTCCCGCCGCGGCTGGGCGCGGCTGCTTCCCGTCCATGGGCTGGGGATCCAGCACCGCGACGGTGAGGTTGTCGGGAGTGAGGTACTTGCGGGCAACCGCCCGGACCTGTTCAGGCGTCACCCGGTTCAGGTGATCGACGTACTCGTCGGCGAGCCGCCATCCGAGTCCCACCGTCTCCATCCGGCCGAGCTGCAAGGCCTGATAGAAGATTGAATCCTGCTCGTAGACCTTCCCGGCGATGAGCTGGGTCCGGATGCGCTCCAGCTCCTCCCCGCTCACGGGCTCGTCGCGCACCCGCCTGACCTGCTCGCGCAATGCCTGCTCCAGCTCGGCGACTGTATGCCCCTTGGCCGGCGTCCCGTCGATCAGGAACATCCCGGGAAGCCGGGTAAAGGCGCTGTAGTCTGCGCCGGCCGCCGCCGCGATGCGGGCCCCCCGCACCAGCTCCCGGCTGAAGCGTGCGCTGCTGCCCCCGTCGAGCACGGACGCGAGCATTTCCAGGGCATAGGGCTCCCAGTCGACCGTGCCCTGGCCCAGCACAGTGGCCTTGTACCCCATCAGGAGATAAGGCTCCTTTGCGGGTGCCTTGACCGCAAGCCGCTTCTCCCCTCGCTGGGCAGGCTCCGCCCGATCCCTGGGCGGTGCGATCGCTTCCGCCTCGAGGGGTCCGAAGTACTTCCTGGCGAGGGCGAATACCGCCTGGGGATCCACATCACCGACCACGACCAGGCTGGCGTTGTTGGGGGCGTACCATCGGTGATACCAGGCCCTCAAGTCCTCCACGCGCATCTGCTCGAGGTCTCCGGCCCAGCCGATGACGGGGATCCGATAGGGCGCGACCTCGTATGCAGCGGCATAGAACTTCTCGACGGTCAGGGACTGTGGATCGTCCTCGGTGCGCATGCGCCGCTCTTCCTTGACCACCTCCAGCTCTTTGCGGAACTCGTCGGGCGGCAGCGCGAGGTGGCGCATGCGGTCCGCCTCCAATCTGAACGAGACCTCCAAGCGGTCTGTCGCGAGGGTCTGGAAGTAGGCGGTGTAGTCCTGTCCGGTGAAGGCGTTCTCGTCCCCACCGTTCTCCGCGATGACCCGGGAGAAGTCGCCCGGTCCGAGCTTGTCCGTGCCCTTGAACATCATGTGCTCGAGCGCATGGGAGATGCCGGTGGAGCCGGCGGTCTCGAAACTGGAGCCCACCTTGTACCAGATCTGGGAGGTGACGACTGGGGCCCGGTGGTCCTCCTTGACGATCACCTTCAAGCCGTTATTCAGTACGCTCTCCTGCACCTTGGGGGCAGCTGAAGCCAGGAGGGGCGCCGCAAGCAGTGTGAGGGAAGCCAGTATTCGTTTCATCCAATCTCCGCTATCGCCGGTCCTGTGGGCCCGTTCGGACCGCCAACTAAGTTAGGCCGGTATGCGCCCGGCCGGGACCGGAATGCGCACCACCATCCTCCATAGAACCTGTCCCCGCTCTTTTGCTAGGATGCCTCTGGTCTAATCACGACCCGTCCAGCAACGAAAGACCCAGTGTACAGCCGGTGCAATCCACCGTCCTTCTCTCCTTTGCGCATGCGCCGGCAGCTCCAGGTGCCAAGGCGAGCTTAGGAAGCCCCGACGACTTCGGGCTTGACTCACGTATGCGTGACCAGATCAACGGGTTTCAGGGCAATGGCCACGGCAGAGCGGCAGTGATCAGTGCCTCCTGTAGCCGCACCGAGCCTTGGCGGCAGCCATGTTAGGGTTTGGAAAGAAGAAAGGCGAGACAGCCGCCGGTGGCGAGGTCGGCCAGGGCGAGGCAAAGCGCGGCCTCGTCGGTCGCCTCAGGGAGCGGCTCTCTCGAACGCGCTCGAGCCTCGGCGGCGAGCTGAGCAACGTAGGGGTGGAGGCGACCACCCGCATCATCGCCGACTTGAGCGCCCGGGTTAAGCGTCGCGAGCTGAATGATCCCCGGGCATTGTATGCCGCGCTCAAGGCGGAGCTGCGGGACGTCCTGGCTCGCTGCATCACCGGCCCAGGCGCCCTTAGGCAAGCGGGACCGAAGGTGATCCTGATGGTGGGCGTAAACGGCGCCGGGAAAACGACCACGATCGGCAAGCTCGCCAAACGGCTGAAGGACGAGGGCGAGCAGGTGATGATCGCCGCCGGTGATACCTTCCGCGCCGCGGCGGTCGAGCAGCTCCAGGCCTGGGGCGAGCGGATCGCGGTCCCGGTGATCGCCCAGCATACGGGGGCCGATTCGGCGTCAGTGATCTTCGACGCCCTGCAGGCCGCCACCGCCCGGAGAGCGGATGTCCTGATCGCGGACACTGCGGGCCGTCTGCATACCAAGACCAACCTGATGGACGAGCTCGCCAAGATCGCCCGGGTACTGAAGAAGATCGACCCCGCCGCCCCACATGAGGTCATGCTGGTGCTGGACGCCACCACCGGTCAGAACGCCCTGAACCAGGCGATTCAGTTCGACGCCGCCGTGAGGCTGACCGGAATCACCGTCACCAAGCTCGACGGTACCGCCAAGGGGGGCATCCTGTTTGCCATCGCCGAGCGGCTGAAGGTCCCAATCCAGTTTATCGGCGTCGGCGAATCCGTGGAGGACTTGCGCCCTTTCGACGCCGAAGAGTTCATCGACGCCCTGTTCGAGGCCTGACCGGCCAGCCATGGTCCGCTTCGAGCATGTCACCAAGCACTACCCGGCAAGCGGCGACGCCCTGAATGACGTCACTTTCGAGCTGGCGACCGGCGAGATGGCCTTCCTCACCGGGCACTCCGGCGCAGGCAAGAGCACCCGGCTGCGGCTGATCGGCCTGCTGGAGCGCCCGACCCGGGGGCAGGTGATGGTCCAGGGGCGCAACTTGGGCCGACTTCCCGCGCGCAAGATCCCCTACCACCGCCGTCAGGTGGGAATGGTCTTTCAGGACAACCGGCTGCTCGGGGACCGCACGGTCTTCGACAACGTGGCCCTCCCCTTGGTGGCTATGGGGGTCAGCCATAAGGAGACCGGGCGCCGGGTACGGGCGGCGCTGGATCAGGTCGGCCTCCTAACCAGGGGAAAGGCCTATCCCGTCACCCTCTCCGGCGGAGAGCAACAGCGCGTCGGCATCGCCCGGGCCGTGGTGGCCAGGCCACCGCTCCTCTTGGCCGACGAGCCCACGGGGAACCTGGACCCGGACCTGTCCCGGGAGATCATGACCTTGTTCGAACGATTCCACCATGTGGGTGTCACCGTGCTCATTGCGAGCCACGACGTCGCCCTGATCTACTCCCTTCGCCACCGGACCATTACACTGAGCGGAGGACGCCTGATCGCACCCGCCCCCGCTGATTGAGCCTATGGGCAAGCAGCCGATCGCCACTCAGCGAGGCACCCGACGGCTGCGCCGTCCTCTCGTCGCCTGGGTCACGCATCATCTGCGCAGCCTCCTCGTAAGCCTCGGGCAGCTGCTGCGCAGCCCGCTGGCCACCAGCATGACGGTCGCCGTCATCGGCATTGCTCTGGCGCTGCCCGAAGGACTCTATGTGCTCACTCGCAACGTCAAAGCCGTGAGCAGCGGTTGGGAGCAGACCGCCGCGGTGAGCCTTTTTCTGCGCCCCGCGGTGACGGTCCCCCAGGCGGAAAAGCTCGCCGGGCAGCTGCGCGCGCGGAGCGATATCGCGCATGTCCGCCTGATCACACCGGACCAGGCCCTGAAGGATCTGCGCGACTACAGCGGCTTTGCGCAGGCGGTCGATCAGCTCCCGAAGAACCCGCTGCCCGTCGTGCTGGCCCTGCGACCCGCTGCCGGCATGGTTTCCTCTTCGGGTCTCGAGACCCTGCGGCGCCAGCTCGCCGGCCTGCCGGAGGCCGACTTGGTCCGGGTGGACAGCGCCTGGATCAGCCGGTTCGAGGCCATTGTAGGACTGGTCCAACGGGGCGTGTTGCTCCTCGCGGGGCTGCTCGCACTCGCGGTCCTCTTGGTGGTCGGCAATACGATCCGGCTGGAGATCCAGAATCGCCGGAACGAGATTCAGGTGATGGAGCTGGTCGGAGCCACCTCTTCCTTCATCCGCCGTCCTTTCCTTTACATCGGGGCCTGGTACGGGCTGCTGGGCGCGCTCGTGGCGTGGGTCCTGGTAACCGTTGCGGTCGCTTTGCTCCAGGGGCCCGTCTCCACCTTGGCTGCCCTCTACCGCACGGCTTTCCCCCTTTCGGGTGTCGGCCCGCTGGAGCTGCTGGGCATGCTGGGCTCCGGTGTGCTGCTCGGGCTTCTCGGAAGTTGGATGTCCGTGGGGCGCCACCTCGCGACCGCCGAGCCCCGCTGAGGGGCGCCGCGGCCCTGGAACTTTTCCCGGCGGCCTTGCTCCAATCAGCTATCATCTGTGCTTGCAATGTTGGCGGGCGTATTGCTACCATATTTCCTAGAGTTTTGCTTGGTATTTGCATCATGAACAGAAGCTTGGCTGTGCTCCCTACCGGAACGATCGACGCATATATCAGTGCCGCTTACCAGATCCCCGTGCTCACACCCGACGAGGAGCGTGAGCTGGCGATCCGCCTGCGGGACGAGAACGACATGACGGCGGCGCGGCAGCTGGTCCTCTCGCATCTGCGGTTCGTGATTCGAATTGCTCGGGGCTACCTGGGTTACGGACTACCGCTGCCGGACCTGATCCAGGAAGGGTCGGTGGGCCTGATGAAGGCCGTCAGGCGATTCGAGCCCCACATGGGGGTCCGACTGGTGTCCTTCGCCGTGCATTGGATTCGCGCCGAGATCCACGAATACATCCTTCGCAACTGGCGTATCGTCAAGGTCGCCACCACCAAGGCGCAGCGTAAGCTCTTCTTCAACCTGCGCAGTGCCAAGAAGCGCCTCGGCTGGTTCTCCCGCGAAGAGGTGGAAGGCGTGGCAGAAGAGCTCGGTGTAAAGCCGGAGACCGTCCTGGAGATGGAGGCCCGCCTTGCCAACCAGGACCTGTCCTTCGACGCCGATGACAGCGATGACGACGAGGCCCCCGCCGCCCCCGCAACCTATTTGCCGGACATGCGCATGGAGCCGGCGAGTCAGCTGGAGCGGGAAGACACCGACAGCGATCGCCGTGAACGCCTGTTGGCCGCCTTGGAGGGACTCGACCAGCGCAGCAAGACGATCCTCCAGGCTCGCTGGCTGACGGACAAGAAGCAGACACTTCACGAGCTGGCTCAGCAGTTCGGCGTATCCGCGGAGCGGATACGGCAGATCGAGAAGAACGCGATGAAAAAGCTAAGGGTGCAGCTCGAGGCCTAATGGGGGCTTACCGCAGCTTTGGGCGACCGGAGGTCGCCACAGCGCTCCCAAGACCCGCCCCCGGCGGGTCTTGCTGTTTTCGCGGTCAGCCAAGCTCGTGACGGAAAACTTCCATCGCACAGCTCGTTGCGAGAGCCCTGCCGGGGCGGCAGTCCCGGGGTACCTTGCGACCGTCATCATCTTGACGCAGCTACTTCCATCGTCGGCTTTTCATGCTATAGAATGGGCGGTTGTTGGTCATAGACACTGTAACCGATTGAGAGAGAAAGATCTCCTGCAACCGGCACGCGGCTTGCCTGGAGCAATCGCAGGAGGTAACGAAAACAATGAAGACCGCCCTGATCGACAAGGCATATCCAGAACCGAGCCGGCGTGCCCTGTTTCCTGCCGGTCCAGTGGCTCGGCCGGAGGCGCCGGGCGAGCTGCATCATCGCATCGCCAGCGCCCTCCAGGTGAGCCTGGAGCCGGACCTCGTCCTGTCCATCTTTGCACGTGAGGTACGCGCCCGCGTTCCCTGCGACGGCATCACCTACGCGAACGAGGCTGAGCATATTTACGCCGCCGACGGGAAGAACGGGCGTCATCAGTGTACTTACAGCCTGACACTGAACGGTCTGCAGCTCGGCACACTGCACTTTACGCGTTCGAGGAAGTTTCGGGAGGAGGAACTTGTTCTGGTCGAGGACCTCCTTCGGGGCTTTCTCCATCCAATCCGCAACGCGCTCCTCTACCGGGAGGCTCAGCGGGCAGCGACGACAGACGCCCTGACCGGACTTAAGAATCGCGGTGCCTTTGACGATCGATTTCCGCGCGACGTCGAGCGGTCTGCCCGCTACCGGATACCCCTGTCGCTGGTTATGATCGACCTCGACAATTTCAAAGAGGTCAACGATACCCACGGGCACGTAATGGGAGACCGACTGCTCAGATCCATTGCTCAAGTGATCCTGGACACTGTCCGCAAAGCCGACGAGGCGTTCCGCTACGGCGGCGATGAGTTCGTGCTCATCCTCCCGAGTACCGGACTCAAGGGGGCCGAGCGGGTCGCCCAGCGGCTTCAGCGGACCGTGCGCATGTCGGCCATCCTGACGGAGCCGCACCCGGTTCAGTCATCTGTCAGTTGCGGCGTAGCGGCTTACGAAGCGCGGGAAACGGCACGCGCATTCCTCGATCGGGCTGACGCCGCACTCTATCGCGCCAAGCGCTCCGGTAAGGATCGGATCTGCTTGGATTGACCGGCGATTGCGTCACCGACCCGCAGGCGAGGCGCTGCGGCGTGACATGTTCTGGTCCGCCGCGCAGGCCCAGATCGCAGCCGGCCGGACCCGTACGTCCGCCGCTTTGCCGGCAGCTGCCGCAGCCCGCGACGTAATAACACCGGCCCCGAGAAGCTGCAGGAGTTCTTCAACCGGTGCGGGTACGTGCGCTCGGGTCGTCGGGGCTGGCGGTCGTTGCGCGGGGGATCTGGAGGGAGACCGGGCCGGGCTGCTTCTACCGCTTCCGTCCGCGGGGCTCACCGGCCTCACCTCGGCCTCGGCGATCGTGGCTTGGGCGCAGGGGCGCTGGAACCTCTGGGGGCGCCTGTACTACACACTCGTCGCCCTCCTCGAGCTCGCCTTTCGGAAGGAGCGTGCGTCTCTGGCTGGATGGCTGCGGTTGGGGGTAGCGCGCAAGGCAACCCCTGCCGATTCGTCGGTGCCTCCGCGTAGGGGTCTTGCGGAGGCTCGTGTTACGCTATGGTGTCAAGGGAAAGGGACGGAGTCTTGTGGCGATGAAACAACCGACATTCTTGGTCAGCATGTTGCTGGTATCGGGGCTCGCGCACGCGGCGGCGGGGGCGCATTGGGGCTACACGGGGGCGGAAGGACCAGAGAATTGGTCTAACCTGAGTCCGAAGTACAGCGCCTGCTCTGGAATGAACCAATCCCCTATCGATCTGACCGGACTCATCGAGGCCGAGCTAGCCCCCGTCCAGTTCGACTATAAGCTCCGAGGTCCTGACCTATGGTCATACGGTGCAGGTAACCTACGCGCCGGGCAGTAAGATCACGTTGGACGGGCGCGAGTTCGAGCTGAAGCAGTTCCATTTCCATGCCCCGAGTGAGAATCATATCGAGGGAAGGTCTTACCCGATGGAGGGGCACCTCGTGCATGCGGACAAGGACGGCAACCTCGCCGTCGTCGCCGTCATGTTCGAGGAAGGAGCGGCCAATGCCGCCTTGACAACCTCCTGGGCGGAAATGCCGGAGAAGGCCGGGCAGAAGCGCCGGATCGCCGAGCCCGTTTCGGCGGAGGGTTTGCTACCCGCAAACCGGGATTACTATCGCTTCAATGGATCCCTCACCACCCCTCCGTGCTCCGAGGGTGTCCGGTGGCTCGTCATGAAGGATCCGGTTACGGCCTCCAAAGAGCAGATCGAGCGGTTTGCCCACGTGATGCACCACCCGAATAACCGACCGGTGCAGCCCATCAACGCGCGGGCAGTGCTGCAGTAGCGGGCCTCTGCCCGGCTGGGGCCGCAGGTCTCGGCGACCGGATCGCAGCGCGGTGGCGGGCACAATGTGGGGGGCGTAGCGCCCCAGGGCTGCCGTCTGCTTTGCCCTACACAGACTGAGCCCGACATTAGCAACCGGTTTGTCGCCGTGTCGCCGGAGGTAGACGATGAGTGTCGGCAATCCAACACATCGGACTCCCTCTGCCAACGCATGCGCCAGTCGGCTTCGGGTCGCTAGCTGCCCCACGCCCTACGTCTGCTTCGGCCGGTCAGCCGGCAGCCGGATTCAGATGTGCGTTGACCCGATCTCGGGCGAGGGCGGCCACCGCTGATGCTGTAAGGTGCGTGCACACCGAAGACCGGGCATGCATCAGCCGCGACCACATCTTCATCACCGGTCGAATCAAACAGGTAGTGCTCGGCGATAGAGCCAAGATCGCGCCGACTGACGTGAAGATGGCGATCGGTCTGGCCGCAGCGATCTCGCCGGTTCTGGCCCATTGCGCGGGGCCTGATGACCCCAACGACGAAGCTCTGGCGCCGGCGCAGCGCCTGAGCCAAGCGGGGCCGGGGTTTGGGCCTGCTCGACATCCAATCACGGAGGCATCGTATGAGCGACCGCTCGACCCTTCAATCTTGTCGGCGATGCGCGCCCCTGATCGTCGCCGGCCTTCTGATCGCACTAGCCGGCACCGCCTGCCCTGCCAACCCGGGTACCCACGCGCAGGCCTCGCTGGCGACCCCGACTGCGGAAACGTCTTCGGCAGCCCCCGCTCTGATCGACCGCGCCGTCATCTTCGGCAATGCAGACCGCCAAGCCGTGCGCGTAAGCCCCGACGGCTCCAAGATCGCCTATCTGGCCCCCAGAGAGGGCGTGATGAATGTATGGGTCGCTCCAGTTGACGAACCCTGGGCGGCGAAACCCGTCACAGCCAACCGCGGCCGGGGCATCCCTTGGTATCAGTGGGCTTACACCAACGAAGACATCCTGTTCGGCAAAGACCAGGGCGGCAATGAGAACTGGCACATCTATCGGGTCAACTTGAAGAGGGGGGAGCAAAGGGACCTCACCCCTTACCGAGGCGTCAACGCGCGGACCCAGGAGCTGAGCCCGGATCACCCGCAGACGATGCTTGCTGCCATCAACAAGCGGGACAAGGCGCTCCACGACGTCTACCGCGTCGATCTCACGTCCGGCAAGACCGAGCTGGTGCAGGAGAATAACGGCGGGTTCGTCTCCTGGGTGACGGACGACGCGCTTAGGGTGCGGCTCGCCACCCGCCTGGGCAAGTCTGGGGAGAAGACCTACCTTCGCCCCGACGGCACGGGTGGCTGGAAGCCGTTTATCGAGCTCAGCCCCGAGGATGCGATCTCCACGCGTATCGTGGGATTCGACCAGTCGGGCAAGACGCTCTATCTGATCGACAGCCGCCAACGGGACAAAGCGGCCCTCGCGGCCGTCGACATGCAGACCGGCCGGCGAACAGTCCTGTTCGAGACCGAGCGGGCCGACGTGGGCGAGGTGCTCCGTCACCCGGCAACGAGGGAGCCCGAGGCGGTCTCCTACACCTACGAGCGTAAGCGCTGGAAGGCGCTCGACGCCGACTTCGAGGCACGGCTGGAGGCGGCGGAACAGGTCCACGACGGCGAGCTCGACGTCGTCAGTCGAACCCTGGACGACGCCACCTGGATCATCGCCTTCACCCAGGACGACGGTCCGATCCGCTATTACCGGTTCGACGCCAGGACCAAGAAGGCAAAGTTTCTGTTCGTCCAGCGCAAGGCGCTCCAGGACCAGCCGCTGGCCGCGATGCGGCCGGTTGTCATCGCCTCCGGCGACGGGCTCGATCTGGTCAGCTACCTGACGCTCCCCCCGTGGAGAACCGGGGACGGCAAACGGCCGACTGAGCCGGTACCCCTGGTCGTCCTGGTCCACGGCGGGCCCTGGTCGCGCGTGTCCTGGGGCTACAACCCTTTCCACCAGTGGCTCGCCAACCGTGGCTACGCGGTGCTGAGCGTCAACTTTCGTGGCTCGACCGGCTTCGGCAAGTCGTTCTTGAACGCCGGCGACAACGAGTGGGGGCAAAAGATGCACCAGGACGTCCTCGATGCCCGCCAATGGGCGATCGATGCAGGGGTGACGACAGCCGATCAGGTGGCGATCATGGGCGGCAGCTACGGCGGATACGAGACGCTTGTCGGCATGACGATGAGCCCGGACAAGTTCGTCGCCGGTGTCGACATCTTCGGCCCCTCGAATTTGGTGACGTTGTTCGAATCGATTCCTCCGTACTGGAAACCGAGGCTCGAGCTGATGGCGGCCCGCCTCGGGGACCCGCGCACGCGAGAGGGTCGGAAGCTGCTCGAGGAACGCTCACCGTTGACATACGCAGATCGGATCCGACACCCCCTCTTGATCGGCCAGGGTGCCAACGATCCGAGGGTCAAGCCGGCGGAGTCGGAGCAGATCATCGCGGCTATGAAGGGCAAAGGCATCCCGATTACATATGTCCTCTATCCCGATGAGGGGCACGGCTTTCAGCGTCCGGAGAACCGTATGTCCTTCTACGCCATCGTCGAGCAGTTTCTGGCTAAACACCTCGGCGGGCGCGCCCAGCCGATCGAGAACGATTTCCAAGGCTCCTCACTTCGGGTGCCCACGGGTTCCGGTTACTTCAAAGCCGTTGTCAAGGAGCTCTGCAAGCCGCACCCCGCGCGATGTGAGGAGACGAAGAGACAGGGATCGACTCGGGAGGCGCCTACCAACGTACCAGATCCATCGTCCCCCGCAACTGGGGGCCAACAGTCGGCTGGGAGAAACCTTATCACGGCACACAGATTGCCTGGGCTCGGTGTCATCGAAGCAAATGACAACGCCCAATCCGCTCGGCTTTGAACCACCGCTCATCCGACGCAGCGCCCAACGCCGCATAGCAACGAAACGATGCACCGCGCATCCAGACTACAAAGAGAGAGGCGATTAGCGCTATCCCTCAGCTGTGCGCAAGGGGTAGGATACGGGCCGTCGAGACACGCCGTAAATACGTTCCATGCAGGCTCCACGGCGCCCTCCGTGGCGCCGAGGGTCCCGCCGACCCGTACCCGACCCCCGTCTTCGTTTTCAGCTGAGCCACGACGCTAATCGCCAAGAGAGAAGCCGTGCGGAGTCCGATACCGGATAAGTCACAGGTGTTACGAAGCACCGTGATGCCACGGAACAGGTTTGGACGGATGGAATGGGCAGGTGCTTTCGGCGATCTCGGGACGCTTATTCCGTTCGTCGTCGGATATATCGGCGTTCTGAAAATGGACCCCTTTGGGGTTCTGCTCGCTTTCGGCATCGCGATGGTGCTCTGCGGGGCGTACTACAGGACCCCGTTTCCCGTGCAGCCGATGAAGGCAATCGGTGCCGTCGCCATCACTCAGGCGGCTCAGACAGCGGTCATTACTCCGGCAGCGGTCTACGGTGCAAGTCTCGCTACGGGGCTGCTCTGGCTCCTCCTAGGACTGTCAGGGGCGGCAAGCCGAATCGCGAAGGTAGTTTCTAAGCCAGTCGTGGTCGGCATTGTTCTCGGCCTCGGCATGAGTTTCATGCTCGAGGGCGTGAAAATGATGACGACACACTGGGTGATTGCAGCTGTTGGGCTGGCCGGGACGCTGCTTCTTCTGACCAATCGCTGGATTCCTGCAATGTTCTTGCTGCTTCTGTTCGGTGCGGTCTGCGGCATGCTGCTGAATCCCGATGCACTCCGCGACTTGACTGCTGTCTCGATCGAAGTGCGGGTGCCCAGGTTCGTCCTGCTTGACATGACGTGGAACGACTTATTCATTGGCATTGTATTCCTTGCATTGCCCCAGCTTCCGCTGACACTGGGCAACGCCGTCATCGCAATACGGGAAGAAAACAATCGGCTTTTTCCCGATCGTCCGGTGACAGACAAAGGGGTGGCGATCTCTACGGGTCTTATGAACATCGCAGGCTCTGCGATTGGCGCAGTGCCCATGTGCCACGGAGCGGGCGGCATGGCCGGTCATGTCGCGTTTGGCGCAAGAACAGGCGGCGCGCTCATCATCCTCGGCAGCTTGGTCTCTGTGCTGGCCGTATTCGTCAGCGGTTCAGTGTATGCGCTCTTGCGCCTTTTCCCCGCGGCGATCGTGGGGGTGATCCTTTTTCTTACCGGTGCACAGCTTGCCTTTGGGTCTTGTGAATTCAGCAAGGACAAGGGAGAGCGGCTCGTAACGCTCGTAACGGCCGGCTTTGCAATGTGGAATGTCGGCGCGGCCTTCCTCGTTGGGATCGGCGGTTCTTACATTACCAAACGAGGGTGGTTGAAGCTTTAAAGGTTTCGCCCGCTGTCGATGTCTGGCGGCGGGCGGCGCAGGCGGCGGCGAGCTCCCGCAGCACCGGTACCGTGTCCGTCCAGCTGATGCAGGCGTCGGTGATGCTCTGGCCGTAAACCAGGTCGCGCTCGGGGGTGAGATCCTGACGCCCGGCCACCAGGTGGCTCTCGATCATCACGCCGATGATCCGCCGGTCGCCGCGGGCGACCTGCCCGGCCACGTCGTGGGAGACCTGAATCTGCTTCTCGGGGCGCTTGCGGCTGTTGGCGTGACTGAAGTCGATCATGATCTTGGGGGTGAGCCCCGCCTCGATGATCTCCTCGGCCGCGATGTTCACGCTCTCGGTATCGTAGTTCGGCCTTTGGCCGCCCCGGAGAATAACGTGGGTGTCCGCGTTGCCGGAGGTGCTGAAGATGGCGGAATGGCCGTCTTTGGTCACGGACATGAACACGTGCGGCCTGGTGGCGGCGTGTATCGCGTCGATGGCGACCTTGACCGTACCGTCGGTGGCGTTCTTGAAGCCCACCGGGCAGGAGAGACCGGAGGCGAGCTCCCGATGGCCCTGGCTCTCGGTGGTGCGCGCGCCGATGGCACCCCAGCTGATGAGGTCCGCCACGTATTGGGGGCTGATGAGATCGAGGAACTCAGTACCCGCGGGGACGCCGAGCTGCGCCAAATCCAGGAGCAGCTTGCGGGCGAGCCGCAGGCCCTTGTTGATCTCGAAGCTGCCGTCCAGGTCGGGGTCGTTGATGAGCCCCTTCCAGCCGACTGTGGTTCGGGGCTTCTCGAAGTACACCCTCATGGCGATCATGAGGTCGTTCTTGAGCTCGTCGCGAATCCCTGAAAGGCATGCGGCGTACTCCATCGCGGCCTCGGAGTCGTGCACCGAGCAGGGCCCGACCACCACCAGCAGGCGGTCGTCCTCGCCATGGAGGATGGCCTGGATCTCCCGGCGGGCCCGGAAGACCGTCTCCGCCGCCGCGTCGCTGATGGGGAACTCCTGCTGGAGCGTGCTGGGCGGGGCTACCTGCTTGATTTCGCGAATGCGCAGGTCGTCTGTTTCGGGTCGCATTGAATTTGAAGCAGTTTTGGCGTTCGCGAGAGTATACCCCGAAACCTGCGCCGCCTCGGGAATCCGACAACAGCCACCAGCCACCAGCCCGAACACTGGCGATACGACGGAGAGGAGCTGTTCGATCAAGCGGGCGCGGGCTCAGCGGATCTGCCGGGCGTTGACGCACTCGATGCTTTCCCCGAAGCGCTCGTGGCGGATCCGCACCACGCCGGCATAGTCGAGCCGGATTCGGTACCAGCGCTCGGCGGCGGCCAGGAGCACGCGGCCGATCAGGGCGCGCATGACCCCGGCATGGGCGACAATGAGTAAATGGCTTCCGGGGTGGGAGGCGACCAGGTCGTCGTAGGCTCTACCAACCCGCTCACTGAGGCTCGCCAGGGATTCGCCGCCCTGAGGCCGGCATTTCACCGGGTCGCGATAGAAGGACTCGAAGGCCTCCGGCTCCTCGGCGATGACTTGGCGAGGCGTCCGGCCTTCCCAGCTGCCCATCCCCACCTCCCGCAAGTCCGGCTCCACCGCAAGGGGAAGTCCGTGACGGGACGCGAGCTCGACAGCGAAGGGCCGGCAGCGGGCGAGGGGGGAGGACACGACCTGATGCCACTGGTGATGGTGCCCGACGGCCCGACACATCTGCTCCCAGCCCAGGGGACTCAGGGGGGCGTCGG
>JARRNE010000019.1:0-10828 GCA_037385305.1 Chromatiaceae bacterium
TGCCGGCAGGGGCGCTCTTCGTCACCATCTCCCAGTCCGGTGAGACCGCCGACACCCTGGCGGCGCTGCGCATGGCCAAGGAGCTGGGCTACGCGAAGACCTTGACCATCTGCAACGTCCCGGAGAGCTCCTTGGTGCGGGAGTCAGACCTCGTTCTGCTCACCCACGCGGGCCCCGAGATCGGGGTGGCCTCCACCAAGGCCTTCACGACTCAGCTCGTCTCCCTCCTGATGCTCACCACCATTCTGGGCCGCTACAACGGCCTGGGGGACGACACGGAGCGCGAGCGCGTCGCCCTGCTGCGATCGCTCCCGGGCAAGATCGAGGAGACCCTGACACTCGGCGCCGCCATTCGCGCCCTTGCGGAGCGCTTCGCGGAGAAGCGGCATACCTTGTTTCTCGGCCGCGGGGACCAGTATCCCATCGCCATGGAGGGGGCACTCAAGCTCAAGGAGATCTCCTACATCCACGCCGAGGCCTACCCGGCCGGCGAGCTGAAGCACGGACCCCTGGCCCTCATCGACGAGGACATGCCGGTGGTGGCCGTGGCCCCTAACAACACCTTGCTGGAGAAGCTCAAGTCGAACTTGCAGGAGGTACGGGCGCGTGGCGGGGAGCTCTTCGTCTTTGCGGACAACCGGGTGGCCATGCAGCAGGAGCAGGGGGTGACCATCATACAGGTGCCCCAGGTGGACGGGCTGATCTCACCCTTGGTGTTCACCATCCCCCTACAATTGCTCGCCTACCACGTGGCTGTGCTGAAGGGCACCGACGTGGACCAGCCCCGCAACCTCGCCAAGTCGGTGACCGTGGAATAGGCTTGGCAAACCCCATCCGCTCGCCACACGACCTGGTGCTCTCCGACGGCCTGGACCGGGCAGGCGGCGGGGGCCTGGCGGCCCCCGTGCCGCGGGTGTCCCGGTCTGGGCCTGGTGGGCCGGTGGAGTCGTCGCCGCCGGCGTCATCATCTTCCCTTTGGTGCGCCGAGATGGAAGTCACCGGGGAAGAGATCTTCGGCCCGGCCCGTGAATGGCGCGGGAGCGGCAAGGGGGTGGCGCTGGCGACTGTGGTGCGCACCTGGGGCTCGTCACCGCGCCCCATTGGCAGCCATCTCGCCGTGAACGAGGCGGGTGCCTTCGTTGGCTCGGTCTCGGGCGGCTGCGTTGAGGGCGCGGTGATTGAGGAGGCGCTCGCAGCCATCGCCGACGGCCGGCCGCGCCTGCTCGAATTCGGCGTCAGCAACGACCGGGCCTGGGAAGTGGGTCTAGCCTGCGGCGGCCGCGTCGCCGTGTACGTGGAGCGCCTCGAATGAAATCCACCCTGCTCGAAGCTATCGTTTCCGCGCAGGCCGCGCGCCGTCCGGTCGCGACCGTGACGCGGCTGGCCGACGGCACCCAGGCGCTCTGGCAGGAGGCAGGCCTTTGCGGCGAGCTTGAGCTGCCTTCCGCGGCCGCGGAGGAGATTGCCCGGCGCATCGTCGCCGACCGCTCCGGCCTGCTCGAGGCCGACGAGGGTCTGTTCCTGCGGGTCTACGTGCCGGTACCGCGGCTGCTGGTGGTCGGCGCCGTCCACATCGCCCAGGCCCTGGCACCGATGGCGGCGACCGCCGGCTTCGCTGTGGTGGTCATTGATCCGCGCCGCGCCTTTGCCAGCTCAGCGCGCTTTCCCGGCGTCCTCCTGCGCCACGAGTGGCCCGACCAGGCCCTGGCCGAGCTGCGGCCGGACGCGGCCACCGCCGTGGTGAGCCTGACCCACGATCCGAAGCTCGACGATCCGGCGCTGGCCGCGGCGCTGACCAGCGCGGCCTTCTACATCGGCTCCCTGGGCAGCACCCGCACCCACGCTCGACGCCTGGAACGCCTGCGGGAGCAGGGCTTCGACGACGCCACGCTGGCGCGCATCCACGCGCCGGTGGGGCTCGACCTCGGGGGCCGCATGCCGGCCGAGATCTCCGTGGCCATCCTCGCCGAGATCGTGCAGGTGCGCCACCGGGGCGGGGCGTAAAGCTGGGCGGCTTTCGTCTCGACGTCGCCGAGGTGGCGGAGGAGTCGGAACGGGAGATGCCGCTACGGGCGCGCGCAGCCCGTATCGCCGCCCTGGTGCTGGCCGCCGGCAGGTCCAGCCGTATGGAAGGGCAGCACAAGCTAGTCTATGAGATCGACGGCGTGCCCCTGGTGCGACTCGCGGTGGAGGCGGCCCTCGGCTCTCGCTGCGTGCAGACACTGGTCGTCAGCGGCCACGGCGCGGAGGCGGTCGAGGCAGCAATCGGTGATCGCCCGGTATCTCTGGTGGAGAACCCCCGTCCGGAGGACGGCATGGCTGCCTCGCTGCGCCTTGGCCTGCGCACCCTGGCACGGGACATCGACGGTGTCGTCGTCCTGCTCGCCGACATGCCGCGGATCACCGCCGCCCATGTCGACCGGCTGGTGGCCGCCTTTGACCCCGCATCGCCCGCCATCGTCGCGCCGGAGCGGGGGGGACGGCGGGGTAACCCGGTGTTGTGGCCGCAGCGTCACTTCGCCGAGATGATGGCGCTCAGCGGCGACCAGGGCGCCCGCAGCCTGCTCGTGCGCCATGCCGCCGATTTGGTACTGGTGCCGATCGACGATGAGGCGATCTTCGTCGATATCGATACGGCGGCGGACCTGGATCGCCTGGCGCGGCCGTAACGATTACCGGAAAGTCGGGCGCAGCCCGCTCCGACCAGGCCACGGTCCTGCCGCCGGCAGGCCCTCAGAGCGACTTGCTGCCCGCGGTCTTGGATGCGAGTGAGACCGTGTAGTGGGCGCCCTGCTTCACCTTCTCGTAGTTGCCGAACACCTCGAGCAGGTTGCGCTTCATGAACTCGCGCAGGCCGTTGATCGTGACCAGATACAGGCGCCCGCCAAGGCGCAGGCGGCTATGGGCGTCATGGAGGTAAAGGGCGAGGAGCTCCTTGCCCACCTTCGCCGGGATGTTGCTGGCAATGAGGTCGAAGCGTAGCTTCGGGTCTATCTGGTCGAAGCCGTTGCTGAGCTGGGCGCGGGCGTTCGCGATGCGGTTGCGCTCCGCGTTTCCCTGTGCGTAGCTCACCGCCACGAAGTCCTTGTCCACCATGAGGACCTGGCCCTCCGGTGCAAGGATGGCCAGGGCAAGGCCGATCGGGCCGTAACCGCAGCCGAGGTCCAGGCAATGGTCGGCGGGCCTGACCGCGATGTGGCGCAGGAGAAGCCGGGTCCCCTCGTCGATCTCCCGTGGGGAGAACAGTCCCCAGGTGCTGCGGAGCACGAGGCTGCGGCCGCCGAGATTGGCGTAGATCAGGATGTCGGACCGCAGCCTGGCGAGCTGTTCAGGGGTGAGCATGCTTTGGGACGGACGCCACCTGGATTTGGAGAAGCCGCGGAAATGCACGCGCGCCCCGGGACGATATTGCGAGGGCTCGATTGGCTAGACTACACGGCGATCATGCCAGGGCGGATCGCGAAAAGATCACAGCATGGCGGATTTCGCCGACAGGCTCAACATCCGCATCCGCCGGGCAAGCGGCGGAGCCCGCGTGGCGATCGAGTCGTCCCGCCCGGTCACAGCGTGCGGCGTCAGGCGGCCATGTTCATCACCGCGGCGGACCCCTGCGTCGACTATGATGTCTCGATATCCTGAGCCGCCCACCGGCGGCGCGATGAGGCGAACAGCATGTGCTTAGCGATTCCCGCGAAGGTCGTTGCGATCGATGCGGCCGCGGATCAGGCCACTGTGGCACTGGGGGGCGTGAGCAAGCAGGTATCCCTCGCCCTGGTGGATGACGTGGCCCCCGGGGACTACGTCCTCGTGCACGTGGGGTACGCCCTCAACACGATCTGTCCCGAAGAGGCGGAGCGAACCCTGGCGATCATCGCTGAAGCCGGCGCCGCCCTGGAGGGCTCGGTATGAAGTATGTTGACGATTTCCGGGATCAGTCCCTGGCCCGTCGGCTCGCGCGAGCCCTCGCCGCGGAGGCGGAGCAGGGGCGCGAGTACCGCCTGATGGAGTTCTGCGGCGGCCATACGCACGCCATCTTCCGGTACGGAGTCCAGGACCTGATGCCGGCCAACGTGCGCTTCGTCCACGGCCCCGGCTGTCCCGTCTGCGTGCTGCCAACCGCACGTATCGATCAGGCAATCGCCCTTACCGAGTCCCACGGGGTCACCCTTTGCACCTATGCCGATCTGATGCGCGTGCCGGGCGGGGATCGCCGCTCCCTGCTCAAGGCCAAGGCGCAGGGCGCCGACGTGCGCATGGTCTACTCGACCCAGGACGCCCTGGCCCTCGCCCGCGCCAATCCCGGGCGACGGGTCGTCTTCTTTGCGATCGGATTCGAGACCACCACGCCGCCGACGGCCGTGGCCTTGCGCCAGGCCCGGGCGGAGGAGCTGGCCAATTTCTCCGTCTTCTGCAATCACGTCCTCACGCCGCCGGCCCTGCGCACCATCCTTGCGTCGGATGCCCCGGACGCTGTCTCCATCGACGGGATCCTGGGCCCGTCCCATGTGAGCACGGTCATCGGAAGCCGCCCCTATGAGTTCGTGCCCCGGGATTTCGCCAAGCCCGTGGTGATCGCGGGATTCGAGCCGCTGGACGTGATGCAGTCGGCCCTCATGCTGGTCCGCCAGCTCAACGAGAGGCGTTGTGAGGTGGAGAATCAGTACACGCGTGCCGTCACGCCGGAGGGAAACCGCAAGGCGCAGGCGCTGATGGACGAGACCTTTGCGTTGCGCGAGAGCTTCGAGTGGCGCGGCCTTGGGCGTCTGCCCTGCAGCGCCCTGCGGATCGCCGATACCTATTCCAAGCTGGATGCGGAGCGGCGCTTCCCGGTCGGGCTCGGCGAGAGCCGGGAGGTGAAGGGCTGCGAATGCCCCAGCATCCTGCGCGGCGTCAAGAGGCCCACCGACTGCAAGCTGTTCGGGACCGCCTGCACCCCGGAAAATCCCATGGGCTCCTGTATGGTGTCCTCGGAGGGGGCCTGCGCCGCCTATTGGACCTACGGTCGCTTCCGCGCCCTGCAAGCCACCGAGCCCGGAAGGGCCGCCTAGGGGATGGGCCGCTCCGAGCGACGCTTTCCGCTGCGCCTGGACGTCCAGCGGGGCGCCGTGGACATGACCCACGGCAGCGGCGGCCGCGCCATGGCCCAGCTGGTCGACGAGCTTTTCAAACGGCACCTGGACAACGACCTATTGCGGCAGGGGAATGACCAGGCGCTGTTCTTACCGCCCCCGGGGCGCCTGGTGATCAGCACGGACGGGCACGTGATCTCCCCGGTCTTCTTTCCGGGGGGCGACATCGGCTGCCTGTCCGTGCACGGGACCATCAATGACGTCGCTATGGCAGGGGCACGCCCGCTCTACCTGGCGGCTGGGTTCATCCTGGAGGAGGGCCTTCCCCTGGCGGACCTGGCCCGGGTGGTTGAGAGCATGGCGCGGGCGGCGAATGCCGCGGGTGTGCCTGTCGTGACCGGGGATACCAAGGTGGTGGAGCGGGGCAAGGCCGACGGGGTGTTCGTCACCACCACCGGGGTCGGCGTCGTCCCCGATGGGGTGACGATCTCCGGTGACCTGGCGCGCCCGGGGGACCGGATTCTGGTGAGCGGAAGCATGGGCGACCACGGGGTGGCGGTTATGTCGAAGCGGGAAAACCTCGGCTTCGAGACCGAGATCGAGTCCGACACGGCGGCCCTTCACGGGCTGGTGGCCGCCATGGTAGAGGCGGTACCAGGCATCCACTGCCTGCGGGATCCGACTCGGGGCGGGCTGGCCACGACACTGAACGAGCTCGCCCAGCAGTCCGGAGTCGGGATGGAGATCCGGGAGAGCGCGATCCCAGTGCATCCGGAAGTGGTGGCGGCCTGCGAGCTGTTGGGGCTCGATCCCCTTTACGTGGCCAACGAGGGAAAGCTCGTGGCCATCTGCGCCCCGGAGGACGCGGAGCCTTTATTGCGGGCCATGCACAGCCATCCCCTCGGTATCGGGGCCGCCATCATCGGGGAGGCGACGGAGGACCCGCATCAGTTCGTCCAAATGGAGACGGGCTTCGGCGGTCAACGCATCGTCGACTGGCTCGCTGGCGAGCAGCTGCCGCGGATCTGTTAGGCGAGCCTCCAGCTTCCAGCGTGTACAGCTCGCTGGCGCCGCCGGTCAGCTGCTGTGGGCATCGCACCGGCAAGAGTCCGTTGCCCCGATGCCCCATATTTGCTCTCCCTGGGCTGTCCGCTGTCCGAGAGTCTCCAAATCCGCGGTCGGGTTCACGCTCCGGAGACGCCGCAGTTGCCAGGCCCGCGGATGTTGGCGTTATGCTTCCCTTTGCATTAACGGCACCAACCTGAACAAGCACGGAGCGCCAGAGTGGATATTGCCGAGCTTCTCGCCTTCAGCGTCAAGAACAACGCCTCAGACCTGCATCTCTCCGCGGGTCTGCCCCCGATGATCCGCGTGGACGGGGACATGCGCCGCATCAACGTGCCGCCCCTGGAGCACCGGACCGTCCACTCCCTTGCGTACGACATCATGAACGATAAGCAGCGCAAGGACTACGAAGAGTTCCTGGAGGTCGATTTCTCGTTTGAGATCCCCGGCATCGCCCGCTTCCGCGTCAACGCCTTTAATCAGAAGCGAGGGGCTGCGGCCGTGTTCCGCACCATTCCCTCCAAGGTGCTCACTCTGGACGATCTCAACGCGCCGGAGATCTTCAAGGAGATCGTAAACGTACCCCGCGGGCTGGTGCTGGTGACCGGACCCACCGGCTCCGGCAAGTCCACGACCCTGGCCGCGATGATCGACCACCTGAACGACCGGGAGTACGGCCACATCCTCACCATCGAGGACCCTATCGAGTTTGTCCACACGAGCAAGAAGTGCCTCGTCAACCAGCGGGAGGTCCACAAGGACACCCTGGGGTTCAGCGAAGCACTGCGCTCCGCACTGCGCGAGGACCCGGACATCATACTGGTCGGCGAGCTGCGCGACCTCGAGACGATCCGCTTGGCTCTGACCGCGGCAGAGACGGGTCATTTGGTTTTCGGGACCCTGCACACGAGCTCCGCGGCCAAGACCATCGACCGCATCATCGACGTCTTTCCCGGCTCCGAGAAGACAATGGTGCGATCCATGCTGTCCGAATCCCTACGCTCGGTTATCGCCCAGACCCTGCTCAAGAAGACAGGCGGCGGCCGAATCGCCTCGCACGAGATCATGATCGGCACACCGGCGATCCGAAACCTGATCCGCGAGGACAAGGTGGCCCAGATGTACTCGGCGATCCAGACCGGCCAGGCCTATGGGATGCAGACTTTGGACCAGAATCTCCAGGAGCTCGTGAAGAAAGGCCTTATCAATCGCAATGACGCCAAGGCCAAGGCGCAGAACAAGGACGCCTTCATGTAGCGCCGCCGCCAAGACGAAGGGTGCCGCTGACGACCCGAGGGGGCTGGGCGCATGAGCGGCGATACGGGGACAACAGATTGTTGCGGGAGAACCCATGGACATTAAGCCGTTGCTCATGCTGATGGTCGAGAAGAAGGCGTCGGACCTTTTCATCACGGCTGGACGTCCACCTTCAATCAAGATCGATGGCGTCATCCGCCCCGTGGGTAGTCAGTCCCTGACGTCACCCCTGGCGCGGGAGGTCGTCTACAGCGTGATGGACGACAAGCAGCGCAAGGAGTTCGAGGAGACCAAGGAGTGTCAGTTTGCTATCGGAGCCAAAGGGGTGGGGCGCTTCCGCGTCAGCGCCTTTGTCCAGCGGGATGCGGTCGGGATGGTCTTGCGCCGGATCGAGACCAGAATTCCGACCATCGAGGAGCTTCGCCTGCCGCCAGTGCTGCAGGACCTCGCGATGACCAAGCGCGGCATGGTGATCTTTGTCGGCGGGACCGGAACCGGCAAGTCCACCTCGCTGGCAGCGATTATCGGCTATCGAAACCGCCACTCCACGGGCCACGTCATCACCGTGGAGGACCCCATCGAGTTTGTCCATGAGCACGACGGGTGCATCATCACCCAGCGGGAGGTGGGGGTCGATACGGAGTCCTTCGAGGTCGCCCTCAAGAACACGCTGCGCCAGGCGCCGGATGTCATCCTGATCGGCGAGATTCGCACCAAGCAGACCATGGAGCAGGCGATCGTGTTTGCGGAGACCGGGCACCTGGTGCTCGCGACCCTGCATGCGAACAACGCCAACCAGGCACTGGACCGCATCATCAACTTTTTCCCCGAGGAGGCGCGCGGGCAGCTGTTTATGGACCTTTCGCTGAACCTGAAGGGTGTGGTTGCCCAGCAGCTCTGCCCGCGCAAAGATGGCCACGGGCGGCGCGCCGTGGTCGAGGTCCTGATCAACACCCCGCTGGTCGCGGACATGATCCGCAAAGGAGACGTTCACAAGATCAAGGAGCTGATGAAGCGTTCTCGGGAGCAGGGCATGGTCACCTTTGACCAGGCCCTGTTTGAGCTGTACGAGGAGGGGGAGATCAGCTACGAGGATGCGCTGAGGTACGCGGACTCCGCCAACGAGGTGCGCCTGATGATCAAGCTGCAGGGCTCAGGCGAGCTGGCGATCGGGGTCGAGGCGAATGCCCCCGTCGACCGCATTTCCCTGGTAGACAAGGCGGGCGGCGGGTAGTCGGCTAGGGTGCGCTACGCGCGCCGTCCGCGGTTCGGGGTTTCGAGTCAAGGCCGCAAAGTCACCACTTGCGCGGCCGAAGCCCTTGGTGCCCAATCGCCGATCGCTGACCGCGCATCAGCGAAAGACCTGCCGGGCGTCGAGCACAGGGCCGTCAACGCAGACCCGTTTCATCGCCGTGCCCTCCGGTGTCTGAACGGGGACCGTGCAGCCGGCGCAGCCCCCGACGCCGCAGGCCATGAACTCTTCCAGGGATACCTGGCAGGGCAGATCAAAGTCCCGGGCGAGTCTCGCCACCGCCTCCAGCATAGGGTGCGGTCCGCAGGCGAAGACCTCCACGTCCCGGCGGTCCCTGTCTGCCAAGGACTCCAGCCAAAGCCTGGCCAACTCAGTGACGTATCCCTCGAAACAGCCCGCAAAGCCCTTGAGGCTCGCCAGCCGGCTTGGAATACCCCAGTCGTCCAGGAGTGGCACGGCCGCGATGACAGAGGGCGGCACGCCCGGTACCAGGTAGCCCGATGGCCGCGGCTTGAACGGAAAAGGCACCTCCGACCCCAGCAGCGCCAGAGGCCGCAGATCCTGCCCCCTGCGGAGCATGTCCGCCAGGAACACCATAGGCGGAATACCCACGCCGCCGCCGATTAACAGAGGGCGGGGCCGCCCCGGAAGGGGCCGGAACGGGTTTCCGATGGGACCCAGAAGGCTGACGCGTTCCCCCGCCCGTCGGGCCGCCAACAAACGCGTTCCCTGCCCGAGCGCTTTGTACAGCAGCTCGATCCAACCTCCCTTGGGGCTCGCTCGCATGATGGAGAAGGGACGCCGCATGGGGAGCAGCGGGTCGCAGCCTACGTGCACGAAGGTGCCAGGGCGGGCGTGTCGAGCACACTCAGGGGCGGAGAGCCGAAGGACGTACTGCTCCGCGGGGTGGGCGTCCTGCCTGAGGATCTCTGCGTCTACAAGGAAGACGGTCCCCCGGTGGGACCCGGTGGTCATGGGGTCTTCCCCGGGCGCTCGAAGACGAGGCGACCTGCAAGCAGGGTCCAGCTGACGCGCCCACGGAATGCCCAGCCGAGAAAGGGCGTGTTCTGGCCACGGCTGAGCAGGGTGTCTGCTCCGGCTGTCCAGACTGCATCCGGGTCGAAGATGCAGATGTCGGCGATCCGCCCGGGTTCGAGACGGCCGATCGGCAGGCCGAGGATCTCCGCGGGACCCACCGTGAGACGTTTGATCGCTGTGCCGAGGTCGACCTTTTCCTCCGCCACCTGCCGGAGGGTCAGGGGGAGCAGGGTCTCCACCGCGGAGATACCGGGGGCCGTCTCGGGAAAGGGGTTGAGCTTTGCGTCCGCTTCGTGAGGCTGATGGTCCGAGCAGATGGCGGAGATCGCCCCCCGCCTCACTGCCTCCCGGAGGGCCTCCCGGTCCGCTACGGTTCGCAGGGGCGGGATTAGGTGGCAGTTGCTGTCGAAGCCCTCGACGTCGGCTTCGGTCAGCGTAAGTTGGTGAGCGCTCACATCGGCGGAGACCTCAAGGCCTCTGGCCTGGGCCTCCAGCAGCATGGAGGTTGCGCGGGCCGAGGAGAGCCCCCTGAAGTGGATGCGTGCCCCCGTCTGCTCGGCGAGGGCCAGATCCCGGGCGACCGCCACCGTCTCCGCGGCCTCGGGGATCCCCGGCAGCCCAAGGCGGGTGCTCACCCGCCCCTCATGAACACAGCCCTGGTCGCGCAGGTAGGCGTCCTCGGGATGCAGGAAGACGGTCAGGCCGCAGGTGGCCGCGTATTCCATCGCCCGGCGCTGGACCAGGGTGTTGCGGATGGGCCGGTCGGCATGGCTCATCACCGCGCAGCCCGCCTGCTTGAGGGCCGCCATCTCGCTGATCTGCTCGCCATTCAGCCCTTGGGTCAAGGCGCCGGCCGGGACGACCCGCACCCGACCGACCCGCTCAGCGGTCTGCAGAACCAACTGGGCCACTGCGGGCGTATCGATGATCGGACGGGTGTCCGGGGGGCAGCAGAGGGTGGTTACCCCTCCAGCCGCAGCCGCAGCCGTTTCGCTTCCGATGGTCGCCTTGTGCTCCCACCCGGGCTCGCGCAAACGGCAGCACAGATCCACGAGCCCGGGGCAGACAACCTGCCCCCGGGCGTCCAGAGTGCGGTCCGCCGTAAACCCCAAAGGCGTTTCGCCGATGCCGACGGTCAGTCCCTCGG